>CANIRI010000037.1 GCA_947469815.1 Comamonadaceae bacterium
ACTTCCACAATCTTGCCGCCCAGTGCCTCATAGGCACGGCGGAATTCGGCGACCATATTGACGCCGAAGTCGTTGTTGACGTGGATCACCGTCAGGCTCTTGAAGCCCTGGTCCAGCGCATATTTGGCCGCCGCAGTACCTTGCAGCGCGTCGCTGGTGATGGTGCGGAAGAACCAGCCGCCGGTCTTGCCCTCAACAGCCAGTCTGGTCAGCGTGGGCGAGGAGGATGCGGGCGAAATTTGCACCACGCCAGCAGGCGCGGTCACCGAGGTGACCATGGGAATGGACACCGAGCTGATGATGCCGCCGATGATGGCCGGCGTCTTCTTCAAATCCACCAACTGGCGCGCCTGGTCCACGGCAACCGAGCCCTGGCTCTGCGCATCGCGCACATCGAAGGCGAGCTTGCAACCGGCAACACCCGCGCTTCCGGCTGCTTTGTTCAAATCATTAAAAGCCAGCTCTACCGATTTGCTGGCGGCCTGGCCATAGCGGCCGGCAGCGCCGGTGAGCGAGACCACCATGCCCACCGTGTGGGTGCATGACGGTGTTTGGGCGACGGCGGGCGCAGCGCCCAGGCTGGCGAGCAGGGCCGCCGTAGTAACAGAAAGCACATAACGCATGGTGAGAGTCTCCAGGGTGGGTTGTTGAAATCAGGATTGGTTGAGGTTGTACTTCATGATGCGGCCATGCGGCCCCGTCTTGTCGCGCTCCAGACTATACGGCGCGCCCGCAGGGCCCGGGCAGGCATCCAATATCGGCTGCAAAAGCGCGTGGTCTGCGGCATCGAGTGCAAAGCGAAAGACTTCCAGCGTGCTGGCCAGGCGGTCCGCGTAGCGCGCACCCACAATCGCAGCGGCCACACTGGGCTGCTCCAGCACCCAGCGCACCGCCACGCTGGACAGGCTGACCGCATAGCGCCGCGCAATCTGGTCCAAGGCCTGCAAGAGCGACTGGAAGGCGGCCCAACCGCCGAACTCGTCAATGATGAGTTGGTATTTCACCAGCGAGCGGTTCGCTAAGGGCGCTTGCGGCTGCGGCTTGCCGAGCCACTGCTCCGTTAAAAACCCCCCGGCCAGGGTGCCGTAACACAGCAGTTGCATGCCATGGCCTTGTGCCAACGCGGCCAAATCATGCGCCGGGCGGCGGTCAAGCAGGGAGTATTGCGTTTGCATACTCACCAGCGGCACCCCGGCATCCATGATTTCCAGCGCATGCGCGCTATCGAAGTTGGTACCGCCGATGCGGGCAATCAGACCTTCTTTTTGCAGCGCATACAAAGCCAGCGCGGTTTCCACATAGCGCGGCACGCCGTAGTCCCACCAATGGAACTGCACCAGATCCAGGCACTCGGTGTCCAGGCGTTGCAGCGAACGGGTGATGATGCGCCGCACATAGGCCGCGTCCACCGTCGCCAGGTCGGCGTAGTTCGGCACAAACTTGGTGTGCACCTGCATGCGCGGCAGCCCAGCGGCACGGCGGGCGCGGTTGAACGCGCCATACATATCTTCGACGCCGGTGTAAATATCGGCACCATCCACGGTGTTCATACCGGCGTCCAGAAAAACGCCCATGTCGGCAATGGCGCGTTCGCGCTCCACCGGGCCGTGGTCACCGGCGAGTTGCCAGCCGCCCCGGATCACGCGCGCGATGCGGTAGCCGGGTGCCAGGGCAGTCGTCTCAACCGTCGGGCTGGCCAGGCTCATCTGACGGGCGGCATGGGTACCGCGGTTGTCTCGCTGTGGCGGAAGGTCCGTTTGCCCAGACGGGTGATGCGAAAACGCGTGGGGCAATGCGGATCCGGACAGGCGACTTCGGCGTCGGTGCTCATCCAGTCCGCTTCGTGCGTGGCCCGCTGCTTGGCGGGCAAAAGCGGCAGCACAGCCGCCAGCGAATACATGGAAAAACCCTGGCCATCGGGGAAGTGCAAGACCTCGCCACGGACCTCGAAGTAATCACCCACCCGGGCGTTGCATTGGATCTTGCGCTCGTCGTGCACCACGACTTCCACCCGCAGGTCGTACAACTCAAATTCGTCGGCTTGCATCGTGAACCTTTGGCTTTAAAACGCTGCCACCAAACCGTCGCTGCGCGGATCCGCAGCGCCCAAGTACAAGCCATCGGTCTGGCGCACGATAGCGCCAGCATGGCCCATGGTGTCGCTGTAGTCGCCGAGGATTTCCACATCGTGGCCAGCGGCTGACAAGGTCTGCATCACCTGCGGGTCAAAGCGGTTCTCGAACTTCAGCGTGGTGCTTTCCTGGCCCCAGGTTTTGCCCAGCAACCAGCGCGGCGCGCTCACCGCCTGCTGTAAGGTCTGGCCGTAAAACGCGTAGCGGCTGAACACCGCCGACTGGCTTTGCGGCTGGCCGTCGCCACCCATATTGCCGTAGACCATGTGGCGGCCATCGTCGAAGCGCGCATGTACCGGGTTCAGGGTGTGGAAGGGTTTTTTGTGCGGAGCCAAAACCAGGTGCGAGGCCGGGTCCAGCGAGAAGCTCGATCCCCGGTTTTGCCAGGCAATGCCGGTGTCTGCCAGCACCACGCCCGAGCCGAACTCCCAGTACACGCTCTGTATGTAGCTGACCATGCGGCCCTGCGCATCGGCCGTGCCCATCCAGATGGTGTCACCGGGAATGCTGCGCTCCGGCCAGGGCAAGGCCTTGGCCATGTCCACGGCTTCGACGCAGCTGTCGATAAAGCTGTCGCTCAGGAATTGCGCAGGGCTCACGCCCATGCGGTCCATGGTGGCCGGGTCGGCCACGAAGCGGTTGCGGACCTTGAAGGCCTGCTTGGTGGCTTCCACCAGCGCGTGCAAATACGGCGCGCCGTCGGCCTCGTGGATACCGTGGCGCAAGCGCAAGCGGTCGAAGATGGCCAGGATCATCAACGAGGCCAAGCCCTGCGTGGGCGGCGTCATGTTGTACAGCGTGGCACCGGTCACGCGCACACTCAGCGGCGTCACGCTGCTGGCGCTGTGCGCATGCAAATCAGCCAGGCGCAGCGGCCCACCCAGGCGCTCGTGCTCGGCGGCAATGGCCGCAGCGACGCTGCCCCGGTAATGGTCGTCCAAGCCCTTGTCGGCCAAGGTTTGCAGCGTGCGCGCCAAGGCGGGGTAGCGGCGCAGCGTGTTGACCAGCGGCACCTGCCCCGCCGCGCCGGTGGCGGCTGGCGCATCCAAAAACTGTCCGGCAAAGCCGGGAATATGGGCCAACTCTGGCAAAAATTTGCCCGTGAAATTGACCTGGCTTTGGGTGACCGGCGCGCCTTCGCGGGCGTACCAGATCGCGTCTTGCAGCAAGCGCGCAACCGGCAGCTTGCCGCCCAAACGTTCGCTGTGGCGCAGCGCTTCCTGCCAGCCCGATATGGCACCAGCGACCGTGTTGGCCGCCAGCGGACCACGTCCGGGAATGGCTTTGTGACCGGCGTAAAAATCCAGCGTTGCCGCACCGGCCGCGCGGCCGCAAGCGTCAATGGCCACCGGTGCTTGGCCGGGTTCGGAGATCAGCCAGAAGCCGTCACCGCCGATGGCGTTCATGTGGGGGTAGACCACGGCAATCGTGGCGGCTGCGGCGACCATGGCCTCGATGGCGTTGCCGCCCTCGCGCAAGACCGCGCAGGCGCTGCTGGCAGCCAGGTGGTGGGGCGCGGTCACCATGCCGCGCGGGGAAGTCAGAGTTTGGCGCATAGCGAGCTTTCAGTCTTTCAAAAATTGCTGCGTCATGGCTTCGAACGCAGACACATAACAGGCCATGGGCACACGCACCACGCCGGCACCGATCTGGCCGACGCCGGCTTTTTTGTGGGCAATGCCGGTAGTCACCAGCGGGCGGATGCCGGTGTCGAGCACCTTGCGCACATCGATACCGCAGGGCGCGCCGGCAAAGTCCAGCGCGGGCAGGCTCAAGGCGGGGTTTTTGGTGACGGTGATCTCGTACATCTCCTGGCTGTAGCGCACCGCGTCGCTGACCGAGCCACCGGCCAGCAGCGTGAGCGCGGGCGATGCCGCAAACGAGCAACCACCGAAACCGGCGGTCTCGGTGATGGCGCTGTCGCCGATGTCGGGGCAGGCGTCGTCTTGCGAGAAACCGGGGAAGTACAAGCCGTTGGGCAGATCCGATTTGGCGGTAAACCATTGCTGGCCCAGGCCGCTGATGCGCAAGCCGGTCTCGGTGCCGTTGCGCGCCATGGCCGTGACCACCGAGCTGAAAGGCACGCCGTGGGCTGCGTCCATGATGGCTTTGCACGACACCATCGAAAAGTTCAAAAAGAACTGCGAGGTCTTGGCCACAAAGTCCAAAGTCTGGTGGATATGGTCTTGCGGCACCCGGCCCTGCGCGGCGGCCAGGGGCACGGCCAGGGTCATGAAAAACAGCGAGGTGGATGCGGCGTTGCGGCTGTGTACCTCGTCACCCATGAGCAGCGCCTGCGACTGAATGGCCTTGAGGTCAATGCCACCGGTCTTGTCAAAGTTGTGGCGCACAGCGGCTTTCAAAACCGGTGCCAGCACGTTCTCAAACCACTTGAGGCGCTGCAACACATCCGGGCCATTCGCACCAAAGCGCAGGCAGCGGCCGATGCCTTCGTTGATGTTGGTGTAGGCCACATTACCGTGTGTCGCATCGCGCACCTGGATCACCGGCATGGACGGGCTGATGATGCCGGTCATGGGCCCCACGGCCTGGAAGTCGTGGCACTGTCCGAACGCGATCTCGCCGCGTTGCAGCATTTTTTCGGCCTGCTCTGCCGTTTTGGCCCAGCCCTCGTACAAGACCGCGCCAATCATCGCGCCGTGCATGGGCCCGCACATATCACCCCAGGCCACCGGCGGGCCCGCGTGCAGCAGCAGCCGCGCACCCTTCATCTCGCTCCACACGCCATCGGCACGCAGGGCGACGTCTTCCCACATGGGCCGGGAATTGATGATGCGCTGGGTCACTTCCTGATTGGCTGCCGCAATGCGCGGGTCGTCCATCAGGCGTGCGAGGTTCCAGGCCAAGACGGGGTCGGCGTTACCCGGCGGACGCCAGCCCAGGTGGTCGACTTGCCCGCCGTTGTGGCTGATGCTGTCATTGAATCCATCGATGCCGATATTGAGAACAGCGGGTGGCTGGCTGAGCAGGGAGTTGGCAGGCATTTTCATAAGGTTTCCGCAGGGGGTTCGCAAATCTGTAAAGCCAAAAAGACGCCGGCCAGCATATCGCCGCCCGAGCTGGCGCCCAGGCCCAAAAGCCGGTTGACGGCGTCGGTGATCCGGCGCGGTTCACCGGCCTGGAAAGCGTCGAATACATCGTGCAGCACGCGGTAGCTGCTGCCGCGCATCAGGTCATCGAGCAAGGCCGCGCTGATCGGGTTAGTCGCACTTTGTGCGGCGCTTCTAATGCGGGCGTGCACACCCGGCATGGCGCTGCGCCAAGCCGCATCAGACGTGATGGGCGCGTGCGCCAGGGTAAAGAAAATGCCGCCCAAGAGGTCGTCGCCACTCGGTGTGAGACCGTGGCCCAGACCCAGAACGCGCAGCGCGGCGGCCTGAAAAGCAGCGAGGTCTTGCGCGCGCAGCGACTGAGCCACAGCGTTCAGCCGGGGCCGCGCCAGGTCCAACGGAAACACCAGACGCTGCCCGGCTAGCCAACCGAGCAGGCCGATGTGCGTATCCATGCCCGCCCAGGCCTGCGCCGCACCGCTGCGAAGCGCTTTCGCGTCGTATGCGACCGGCGCGGCATTCCAGGGATGCGCTAGGTTCCGCGGGTGGTCGGTGCGGGCCTTGGAGCCGGTCCAGACGATGCGTCCGTCCATAAGCGCGTAGTCCGTGGTCTCGAAACCCGGTACGGCTTGCAAGTCGGTCGCGGCAAGATTCACCGGGGCGGCGCTTTGCAAGTGATGTGCGTGCCCGCCCGCCCCATCAGCGCGTCAAACGCACGCTCCAGCGAGGTGATGATCACTTCGCCATCGTGGTTGGCGTTGGGCAGCTCTTCCAGGTAGCTGATGGCCGCTTCGATCTTGGGCCCCATGCTGCCGGGCGGGAACTGGCCATCGGCGGTGTACTGGCGCGCCTGCGCCAAAGTCATGTGGTCCAGCGGCCGCTGGGTCGGCTTGTTGAAGTCCAGCGCCACCTGCTCCACACCGGTGAGCATGATCAGCGCATCGGCATGCAAATGCGCCGCCAGCATGGCGCTGGTCAGGTCTTTGTCAATCACCGCCGCAACACCGGTCCAGTGGCCGTTGTCGCCATGCAGCACCGGCACGCCGCCACCGCCGCAGGCGATGGGGATCACGCCCGCATCCAGCAGCGCGTCAATGGTTTTGAGGTCCAGGATTTTTTTCGGTTTGGGGCTGGCCACCATGCGCCGCCAGCCGCGCCCCGAATCTTCGGCAAAAAGCCAGCCGGTCTTGGCCGCCATATCGGCCGCATCGGCTTCGCTGAAAAACTTGCCCACCGGTTTGGTCGGGTTTTTGAAAGCAGGGTCATCGACGTCGACTTCGACTTCGGTGACCACGCAGGACACCACAATGTCCATGCCGCTGTCGACCAGCACATTGGCAAAACTCTGCTGCAGCATATAGCCCATGCCGCCTTGCGAATGCGCCACGCACACGTCCATGGGCATGGGCGGCAGCTCATCCGCCGTGCGCGCCATGCGGTACAAAATATTCCCCACCACCGGTCCGTTGCCATGGGTTAGCACCAGCTGCCAACCGGCGCGGATGATCTCGACCAAATGCGCGCAGACCTGGCGCATCAAAACCAGCTGTTCTTCGGCCGTGCCTTTGATCGTCGGCGGGTAGGCAGCGTTGCCGCCCAGCGCCACCACGACCCGCTTGCGCGCAGGCACGGGGCCGGTATTCATCGCACCCACTCGCCGGCCAACCAAGCCGCGTTAGCGCTGTTGCCCGCCAGCACCATACCGGCGGCGCGCAGCGTGGCTTCCTGTGCGCTCAGGACCTGCGGGTCGGTCTCGGTGCCACACACAAAACCCACGACCGCCAGGTTGCGACCGGCTTTACGCGCCACCGCCTTGGCACGTTGGATAGCCGGGGCCAGTTCGCCCGCCGGGTTGCTGTGCGCGCCCCAGCCGATCACCACATCCAGCAAGATGACGCGCACCGACGGGTCAGCGGCTTCCATGGCCAAGCGTTCGATGCGCGCGGCCTGGTCGATCATGGGGTGCGGACGGCCTACGGTGAACGCATCGTCGCCCAAATCCAGCGCGCTGTGGGCCTGGCTGGCCTGGCGCGGATGCGGCAGTTCCATGTCTTTGTTCAAGGGTACGTTGGACCAGACGCTCAAGCCCGCAGCCGCCCACAGCAACTGCGCCTCGGCCGCAAAAGTGCCGCCGGAGAACAGTGCGCGCAAATACTTTTGGCCTTTGCCAAAAACCGGCTTTTTCGGCAGCTCATACACCGGCGGTGTGCTGCGCCGCACACCCGCCAGCTTGACCGCCAGCGCCGCGCAATCGACCAGCGTGTGGGCCACGCGCACCAGACTGCCTTTGGCGGGTTTGGGCAGCGTTGCCGCATGGCCCAAAAACAACACGATGGACGGTTTGCCGGTCGCCTGCAGCGCCCCCAGCACCCGCGCAGCCACCACCGCGCCCGGCGGCTTGGAGACGATGACGATGACCTTGGTCGCTGCGTCTTGGGCCAGCAAGGCAATGCCTTGCAGCATGGTCGCGCCGCCCACCGCGTCATACACATCGCGCCCACCGGTTCCGATGGCGTGGCTGATACCACCGCCCATGCGGTGGATCTGCGTGCTCACCTCCTGCAAGCCCGTGCCCGATGCGGCCACCAGCCCAATGGAGCCGCGCCGCACCGCGTTGGCAAAACCCAAAGGCACGCCGCCGATGATGGCGGTGCCGCAGTCCGGCCCCATCACCAGCAGGCCGCGCCGGGTGGCCTCGCGCTTGAGCGCCGCTTCCTGTGCCAGCGGGACGTTGTCACTGAACAAAAACACGTTAAGTCCGAGCTTGATAGCCTTGAGCGCCTCGGCCGCTGCATAGGGACCAGGGACTGAGATCTGTGCCAAGTTGGCACCGGCCAAAGCGGCCTTGCCCATACCCAGATTGGTGGGCACCACCCGCGTTGCGTCTGCATCCTGCGGCCCTGCCGCCTGGGTGCCTGCCAGTTCGGCTTTGCAACGGGTGACCGCAGCGTCGCAGGCGTCCGCTGTGCGCGCCTGCACCACCACCATCACGTCGCTGGGTCCGGCGTCTTGCACTGCGCTCTTGAGCAAGCCGGCCTCACGCAAGATGTCCTTGTTCGCCGGGTTGCCCATCTGCAAGGTGGCGTTGACCACGCCGGGCATGGCCAACAAACTTTGCGCCACGCGCATCAGGGCGACGGAGTCTTTGTACAGGTTGGCGTGGATGAATGCGGCCGTGTGCAGGGAGGTGGTCATGCGGGGGCAATCCAAGGGGATTTTGTTAACAATTTGCTATCATACTTTTATATGTCCAGCACCCACCTCCCCAGCCTCTCCCCCTTGCCAAACCCCGCCAGCGCCATGGACGAATTGCATTTCGCCCCGCGCCTGCTGATGGGCCCCGGCCCCATCAACGCCGACCCCCGGGTGCTCAAGGCCATGTCCTCCCAATTGCTGGGGCAGTTTGACCCGCAGTTCCGCCGCATGATGCGCGAAACCATGGCGCTGTACCGCGCGTTTTTTGAGACGCAAAACGACTGGACGCTGGTGCTCGACGGAACCGCCCGCTCGGCCATCGAGATGGTCATGCTCTCGGCCATTGAGCCCGGCGACAAGGTGCTGGTCTGCAGCTTCGGCCGCTTCGGCCAACTGCTCAACGAGATTGCCCAACGCTGCGGCGCGAATGTGCAGGTGGTGCAAGCGCCATGGGGCACGGTGTTTGATTTGGCACAGATCGAGGCGGCGCTTCAATCGTTCTCGCCCAAGCTGGTAGCCATCTGCCAAGGGGACACCTCCACCACCATGTTGCAACCGCTAGACGGCTTGGGCGCTTTGTGCCACCGCTATGGCGCGATGCTGCAAGTCGACGCGACCGCATCCTGCGGCGGCACGCCCCTGCCGGTGGACGCATGGGCCATCGACGCGGTGACCGCAGGCTTGCAAAAATGCCTGGCCGGTCCCTCGGGCGCAGCGCCCATCACCTTGTCGGACGAGATGGCGCGCACCATTTACCGCCGCCGCCACATTGAAGACGGCTTGCAACCCGCAGGCTATGTGCCCGGCGCGGGCAAGCGCATCGCGTCCAACTACATGGACATGGCGATGATCATGGACTACTGGAGCGACGCCGGTCTGAACCACCACACCGAAGCCACCACCATGCTCTATGGCGCGCGCGAATGCGCCCGCATTTTTGTGCAAGAGGGCTTGCCCCAGGCCTACGCCCGCCACGCCGCCGCATCGCGCGCAGTCGTCGCCGGGGTGCAGGGCATGAACCTCAAACCCTACGGCGATATCAGCAACAAAATGCCCAACGTCACCGGCGTCTACATCCCCGATGGCATCAACGGCGACAAGCTGCGCGCCGCTTTGCTGAACGACTTCAACATCGAAATCGGCACCAGCTTCGGCCCCTTGGCCGGCAAGGTCTGGCGTATTGGCGCCATGGGCTACAACGCACGCCTTGATTGCGTGCTGCAAACCCTGGGCGCGCTGGAGATAGTGCTCGCCGCAGAGGGCCACCGCTTCACGCGGGGGGCGGGGGTAGATGCGGCTTATCAGGCTTATAAGGGCGGGGCTTAGACGATTAAGGCCCCGCTTGGGCCGACCCTCGCTGAACGACGGAGCTTGGCCACCTTAGATGGAAGGCTTCCATAACAGCCACTTGCTGACAACTGCTCGTGGCCCGGTTCGGTCGGCGTTGGCAAGTACCGCCTTATCGCACCCATAAGGGCTAATGACCCAAAAAATCCGCAAATAAAATCACCATACAAATGTCTACACATCGGTGCACCATTGCACCATGAGGTTTTCGGGCTTTGAATGGCATGAGGGAAACTGGCCCAAATGTGGCAAACATGGTGTTACCCGCGAGGAAATCGAGCACCTGTTCGCCTCTGCGCGGGTTGCTCCCGATTTGTTGCGTTCTCAGAAGGAGACGCGGTACATCGCGGTTGGCCGAAACCAATCCGGGCGGGCTATGTTCGTAGCGTTTGCTATCAAGCAAGCTCAGGGTGGCCTGCATCTCATTCGGCCCATCAGCGCACGCTTTATGCACGAAAAGGAAGTACAACGGTATGAAGAAAATTCCGACGCTCAAAACTGACCAGCAAGCGGAAGCTTTCTTGGATCAAGACCTGTCAGATCTCGATTTTTCACAATTCAAAACCATGCGGCTTGAATTTGCCCCGAAGTCGGCGGCGCTGCATTTGCGACTTCCTGAAGCGCTGCTAGAGGGCCTTAAAGTCCGCGCAAAGGCTCAAGGAGTGCCCTACACCCGGTACGTGCGGATGCTCTTGGAAAATGACTTGGCAAAGGGTCATTCTTAAAACCTCGTAAAGACGCTAGCTGGTGGTCACTCTTTGTGCCGCCGGCGAGCGCGAGAGCTTGGTCAAATCAGAACTTCTCGAACTACTGCAGCTGGCCCCGATCGTGTCGGCAATATAAAACCGCTATTCACGAGCCGCCGAATCGTCAGACATTGATCGCGTCGCGCGCAATGTAAGCGCGCAATTCCTTACGAAGCGCCTTGTCGGTTACCAGATCGACCGGGCATTGCAAGACATCCTCTAGGTAAAACCGCGCGCCGAAATACTGCTTGGATGTCGCCGCCGTATTGAACGAAATCAGAATATCCACATCGCTGCCTTCATGGGCTTGCCCGCGCGCAGTCGAGCCAAAGAGCGCCAGACTGCTCACGCCAAATTGGCGTGCGAGTTGCGGCTTGTGCGTGGCCAGCAAGATTAATGCAGTTTGACGATCCATCGTAATTGTTTACGGGAGCGGCTTTGTACTCCCCCACCCCCAAGCCCCCGCATATTCCAGCGCCTTCACCCGCACCGCCTCCGTATCCGCACCCGGCGCATACAACTGGCTGCCAATCCCAAAACCCGTAGCTCCCGCTGCGACCCAGCCTGCCATGCTGCTTGGCGTGATGCCGCCGACCGGCCAGAGTTCGGTGCCAGACGGCAGCACCGAGGCCAGGGCTTTGAGGCCGCTGGGGCCCAGCACATCTGCAGGAAATAGTTTCAGTGCGTGGGCGCCGGCTTGCAGGGCAGTAAATGCTTCGGTGGGGGTGATGACGCCGGGCACGGCCAACATGCCCAAGCGTACGGCGTGTGCGATCAGGCGCGCATCGCAATGCGGCGAGACCATCAGGCGGCCACCGGCTGCGTACACGTCGTCCACGTCTTGCAGCGTACACATGGTGCCGCCGCCGATCAACACATCCGAGGGCAGCGTTTTGACCAGCGCTTCTATGCAGGCCAGCGCACCGGGCCGGTTCAGCGGGACTTCCAGCGCGCGAAAGCCGCAGGCAACCAGGGTCTGGCCGATGTGGGCGGCGTGCTGCGGGTCGAGCCCGCGCAAGATGGCGATTAACGGCATGGG
>CANIRI010000038.1 GCA_947469815.1 Comamonadaceae bacterium
AGCGCCATGCGCACGCGCCCTGCACCGGGGTTGATACCGTGCGCGCTGCGCGCGAGGTAGCTGCCGGGCAGCACGGTGACGTTGCAGGCCGCGTAGAGGTCGCGGGCAAAAGCTTCGTCGCTGCCGGGTACAGCGGCCCACAAATAAAAGCCGGCGTCTGGCAAAGCGACATCGAGCACGCCCGCCAGCAGCGGCGTGACCTGGGCGAACTTTTGCCGGTACAGCGCGCGGTTTTCCACCACATGCGCCTCGTCGTCCCAGGCCGCGATGCTGGCGCTTTGCACCACCGGGCTCATGGCGCTGCCGTGGTAGGTGCGGTAGAGCAAAAAGCGCGCAATCCAGTCGGCGTCACCCGCACAAAAACCGCTGCGCATACCCGGCACGTTGCTGCGTTTGGACAGGCTGGTAAAGCCCAGCAGGTTTTTGAAGCCCGTGCGTCCGCACAGGGCTGCGGCCTGCAAGCCACCCAAGGGGGGCTCATCGCGAAAGTAAATTTCGCTGTAGCACTCGTCCGAGGCGATCACACAGCCGAAGCGCTCACTCAAATAAAACAATTTCTTCCACTCGGTCAGTGGCATGACGGCGCCCGCCGGATTACCTGGACTGCACACAAACAGCAGCTGGCAGCGCGCCCAGACGCTCTCGGGCACGCTGTCCCAGTCCTGGGCGAAGTTGCGCGCCGGGTTGCTATTCACGAAATACAGCTCCGCACCGCCCAACAGCGATGCGCCTTCGTAAATTTGGTAGAAGGGATTGGGGCAGACCACCACGGGTGCCTGTCCGTCGGCGCGGGGCTGCAACACGGTTTGGGCAAAGGCAAACAGCGCCTCCCGCGAGCCATTGACCGGCAATATCTGCGTGGCCGCGCTGACCTCCAGCCCGTAGCGCCGCTGCATCCAGCGCGCCATGGCCTGGCGCAGCGCCAGCTCACCGGCGGTGGCTGGGTAGGCCGACAGGCCGCTGCCCATGACGGCATCGCAATAGGCTTTTTTGATCAAAGGTGGCGTAGGGTGGCGTGGTTCACCGATGCCCAGGCTGATGGGCGTGAAGGCGTCCTTGGGCTGAATACCGGCAAACAGCTGGCGCAGGCGCTCAAAGGGATAGGCCTGCAGGCGGTTGAGGTGCGGATTCATGGGCGGGCATTATCGCCGCCTTGCTGCGCGTACCGATAGCGTGCACCGGCTTTGTCCGTTAGCATTTCCGCATGATGACAGCCCCAACCGCCCCGCCCCTCGGAGTCGAGCCTCCCCAAGCGCCGTTCATGCGCTATGCGCAGGCACTGAAAAGCGTGGGTGACGCCGAGGTGGTGGACGCGCTGCTTCCTGTGTTGCTGCAAACCCTGGACGACGATGTCGGGCGACTGGACGCCGCATTCGAGGTCCGGCAACTGGCTGCCGCCCGCGCCGTTTTGCATGGGCTCAAAGGCGTACTCCCCATGTTTTGCTCTGAGGAACTTGCGCGGCAGATCGTGGAACTGGAGGTGCTCAGCAAGGCTGGCGAGGTCCAGGCCGCATGCACCCAGTGGCCCGCGCTGCGGGCCCATCTGCTGCTTTTACGGGAGGAAGTGCGGGTTATCATCGAAAAAGCGGTGTGAGGCTGTCCCCGCGCACCCCGCCAGCCCCATAACTCCAACTCCCTCGTTCCGGAAAACCAGCCCCGCCGTGCGCCTCCAATCCATCAAGCTTTCGGGCTTCAAGTCCTTCGCCGAGCCTACGCACCTGCAACTGCCGGGGCAGCTGGTCGGCGTGGTCGGCCCCAATGGCTGCGGCAAGTCCAACATCATGGACGCGGTGCGCTGGGTTCTGGGTGAGAGCCGCGCCAGCGAGCTGCGCGGTGAGTCCATGCAGGATGTGATCTTCAACGGCACCACCCAGCGCAAAGCAGCCAGTCGCGCCAGTGTAGAGCTGGTGTTTGACAACTCTGACCACCGCATTGGCGGCCAATGGGGCCAGTTTGCCGAGATTGCAGTGCGCCGCGTACTGACCCGTGACGGCACTTCGAGCTATTTCATTAATAACCAGTCGGTGCGTCGGCGTGATGTGCAGGATGTGTTTCTGGGCACGGGCCTGGGGCCGCGCGCCTACGCCATCATCGGCCAGGGCACCATCAGCCGCATCATTGAGTCGCGC
Organism: Comamonadaceae bacterium; assembly: GCA_947469815.1. Classification (GTDB taxonomy): domain Bacteria; phylum Pseudomonadota; class Gammaproteobacteria; order Burkholderiales; family Burkholderiaceae_C; genus Allorhodoferax. Next base: position 2,130 of record CANIRI010000038.1, read on the forward strand.
CCCGAAGAACTGCGCCTGTTCCTGGAAGAAGCCGCCGGGGTCTCCAAATACAAAGAGCGCCGCCGCGAAACCGAAAACCGCATTGCGGATACGCGCGAGAATCTGACCCGCGTGGAGGACATCCTGCGCGAGCTCAGCGCCAACCTCAGCAAGCTCGAAAAGCAGGCCGAGGCCGCGGTGCAGTTCCAGTCTTTGCAAAAAGATGTCACGCGCAAGCAGCAGCAGCAGTGGTTTTTGAAGCGCGCCGAGTCCGCTGCCGAACAAACCTGGGTGCAGGCCGAGGCGGCGCAGTCGACCAACGCGCTGGAATCGCGCACCGCCGATTTGCGCCAGACTGAAGCCGACCTGGAGCAGGTGCGGCAAACCCATTACGCCGCCGGTGACGAAGTCAACCAGGCCCAGGGCGCGCTGTATGAGGCCAGCACCGAAGTCGGCCGTCTGGAGGCTGAAATCCGTTTTGTGGTGGACGGCCGCCAGCGCAGCGCCCAGCGCATCAGCAGCCTGGGCGAGCAAATCCGTCAATGGGCGCAGCGCCGCGAAGACGCCCAGGCCGACAGCGTGCAGGTCGGCGCATCGCTGGAGGGTGGTGAAAACCAGGTCAGCGCGCTGGCAGCGCAATTGCAGGCGCTGGACGCGCAGTTGCCGGTCTTGGAGGCCGGTTTGCAGACCGCCCAAGCCGCAGCCGACACCCAGCGCAGCGCCGTGGCGCAGGTGCAGCAGGAAATCCAGGTGCTGGCTGCTGAGCAGCGCAGCATGCAGGAGCAGGAGCGCCAGCTCCAGGGCCGCTCCGAGCGCCTGGGCGCAGACCGACAGGCGCTGGCCGCACCCGACGATGCGCAGCTGCAGACCCTGGCGGCTCAGGCCACGCATGCCGCCGCCGCGAACGAGGCCGCCCAAACCCAGCTGCTGCAGGCACAGGAAGCGCTGCCCGCGCTGGACGCGCAGCGGCGCAGCCAGCAGCAGCTTGTCAACACCGAATCCTCCACGCTGGCCGATGTGTCGGCGCGCTTGAGCGCGCTCAAGGCCCTGCAGGAGCGCGTCACCACCGAGGGCAAATTGCGCCCCTGGCTGCGCAAGCACGGGCTGGATGGTTTGCAGGCGCTGTGGAGCCGCTTGCAGGTGGCACCGGGCTGGGAAAGCGCTTTAGAGGCCGCGTTGCGCGAGCGCCTGGGCGCTTTGGAAGTCTCACGCCTGGATATGGTGGCCGCCTTCGCGGTAGACCCGCCACCGACCAAACTGACCTTTTTCACACCCGACCCGGCGGCTGCGAACGCTGACGCAACCACAGGCCTACCGCCCTTGCTGGCGCAGGTGCAGTCGCACCGCCCGGCGCAGGGGCGGGTGCTGGCCGATTGGCTGCGTGGTTGCTACAGCGCCGAGAGCTTTGAAGAAGCCCTGGCCCAACGCGGCCGTCTGGGCGCGGGCGAAGCCTTTTATCTGCGCAGCGGCCACGTGGTCACCGCGCACAGCGTGGGTTTGTATGCCCCCGATTCGGAGCAGGCCGGTTTGCTAGCCCGTGCCCAGGAAATCGCCACACTCGAGCGCACCGTAGCGGCCCAAACTGAGACTGTGGCCGAGGCGCGCCGCGTGCTGGCCCAGGCCGAAGCGCTCTACGCGGAGAGTTCCGAGGCCTTGCAGCGGCTGCGCCAGCAGGCGGCCCAGGCCCAGAGCCAGAGCCATGCGCTGCAAATGGAATCCTTGCGGGCCGCCCAGTTGGCCGAGCAGACCCGCAGCCGCGCCACCCAGCTCGACGCCGATCTGGGCGAAGTGCGCGCCCAGCTGGACGCGCTGGCTGCCCGGCGCAGCCAGGCCGACAGCCGCTTTGAAGCCCTGGATGAACAATTGGGCCAGGCCCAGGAGGCCCACGCCACGCTTGATGACCAGGTGCTGGACGCCCAGCGCCAACTGGCCCAGTGGCGTGACCAGCACCGCACGCTGGAGCGGCAGGCTCAAGAGGCGCAGTTTTCCCAGCGCAGCGTGCAGGCGCGTTTGGCCGAACTCGCGCGCGCCGTGCAAACCGCCGAGCAGCAAAGCGCCACCTTGCAGCAAGAGCTGGACGCGGCGCAGGCCGAGTTGCTGCAATTGGACGACGCGGCCGCAACCGCCGGCCTGCAGGATGCCCTGGCCTTGAAGCTGGAGCGGGAGCAGGCGCTGGCAGCCCAACGTACCCGCTACGACGGCCTGACCGCCACCCTGCGCGCCAGCGACGAGCGCCGCTTGAAACTCGAACACGAGTTGGAGCCTCTGCGCCAGCGCATCACCGACTTCCAGCTCAAAGAGCAGGCCGCGCGCCTGGGCTACGAGCAGTTCGACGGCTTGCTGACTGAGGCCAAAGCGGACCTGGATGAACTGGCCGCCAGCCTGGCCGAGGGCAAGGTGCGCCTGCCCGGTTTGCAGGCTGAGATTGAGCGCTTGCAGCAAGCCATTGCCGCCATGGGCGCGGTCAATCTCGCAGCCCCCGAAGAGCTGGCTGTGGCCGGTGAGCGCAAAACCTTTTTAGACGCCCAAAGCGCCGATTTGCAAGAAGCCATGGCCACCTTGGAAGACGCGATCCGCACCATTGACGGCGAGACCCGCGAGCTGTTGGCTGCCACCTTTGAGCAGGTCAACGGCCATTTCGGGCGCATGTTCCCCGAGCTGTTTGGCGGTGGTACCGCGCAACTGGTGATGACTGGCGAAGAGATTCTGGACGCGGGCGTGCAAGTCGTGGCCCAGCCTCCGGGTAAGAAAAACCAAACCATCCACTTGCTCTCAGGCGGTGAAAAAGCGCTGACTGCGATTGCACTGGTGTTTGCCATCTTCCAGCTCAACCCCGCGCCTTTTTGCTTGCTCGACGAGGTGGACGCGCCGCTGGACGACGCCAACACCGAGCGCTACAGCAAACTGGTGCGCAGCATGAGCCAGGGCACGCAGTTCTTGTTCATCAGCCACAACAAGATCGCCATGGAAATGGCCCAACAGCTGATCGGCGTGACCATGCAGGAGCAGGGCGTGTCGCGCATCGTGGTGGTGGATATGGCATCGGCGGTTCAACTGGCGGGTGTCGCCTGATCGCCGCGCAATGGACTTTGCCATGAGCGATTTCTACTGGGGACTCGTCGCATTGGGCGTGGCGGTGGTGTTCGCCATCCAGCTGCATGGCTGGTGGATGACCCGCCGCAGCGCGCCGCGCCAAGCCGAGCCCGATCTGCCCAGGCCGGTCGACGCTGCCGATGGCGCACAAGCGGATGGCCTGGACGATGGCGCTGGGTACAGCGATCCGGATATGGGCGCTATGTTCGATGGGGCCACCCGTTTCATGGTTCCCGAGCCGGCCCGCCGCCCAGCCATGGATGCGCTGATTGACTTGATTGCCAATATCGAACCGGAAATGCCCCACAACATTTGGTCGGGCGAAGCAGTGTTGGCCGCGCTGCCCGCCACCAACCGCGTGGGCAGCAAGCCCTTTGCGGTGGAAGGTTTCAACCCGGCCACAGGCAGCTGGGAGGCGCCCGTAGCAGGCGCGCGCTACATCGCCCTGCAAGCCGGGGTGCAGCTGGCCAACCGTTCCGGCGCGCTCACCGAGATCGAGTTTTCGGATTTCGTAGTCAAAACCCAGTCGCTGGCCGATACGCTGGACGGCGTGGTGGAGTTCCCGGAGATGGCCGACGAAGTGGCGCGCGCCCGTGAGCTCGATGCCTTTGCCAACCAGTACGACGCGCAGCTGAGCTTGAACCTGCGCGCCAAGCAAGCCGCCTGGAGCCCCGGCTATGTGCAGCAAAACGCCGCGCGCGTGGGTTTTGTGGTGGGCCAGTTGCCCGGCCGCATGGTCTTGCCCAACCCGCAAGAGGGATTGCCGCCTGTGCTGGCGCTGGCATTTGATCCGCAAGCGGCGATGGCCGATGACCCCGACCAGAGCGCCATCCGCGATCTGCGGATTACGCTGGATGTGCCGCACGTCGAATCCACATTGCAGCCCTTCGAGCGCAGGGTGCGCATCGCCACCAGCCTGGCCCAGGAGATGGACGGCGCGATGGTCGACGACAGCGGGCAGCCGCTCAACCCCAAGGCCATGGAAAGCATCGCGCGCGACCTGGTTGATTTGTACCGCGTGCTCGACGAGCGCGATCTGGCTGCCGGTTCTCCGCTGGCGCGCCGCCTCTTCGCCTGAAACCTGCTGCGGCCATGGCTTTGCAGGACCCTGCCGCAGAACGCCGTGCCGCCGAATTGCGGGCCGCGCTTCACCAATACGGGCACCACTACTACGTGCTGGACGCGCCTTTGGTCAGCGACGCTGAATACGACCGCCTGTTCCAAGAATTGCAAGCGTTGGAGGCCGCGTACCCGGAACTACGAACGCCCGACTCGCCAACCCAGCGCGTGGGCGGAAGTTTGCTAGACGGCTTTGCCACCGTGCGCCACGCCGTACCCATGCTCAGCATCCGCACCGAAACCGACAACGGCCCCAGCGGCGCGCAGGCTTTTGATGCGCGCATCCGCAAAGAGCTGGAATTGGAGGACAGCGCCCCTGCGGTGGAATACCTGGCCGAGCTGAAGTTCGACGGCTTGGCCATGAGCCTGCGCTATGAAGCCGGTGTGCTGGTGCAGGCCGCTACCCGGGGTGATGGCGAATACGGCGAAGACGTCACGCAAAACATCCGCACCATCGGCCAGATTCCGCTGCGCTTGCAGGACGCGCCGCAGGTGCTGGAAGTGCGCGGCGAGGTCTATATGCGCCGCGCGGATTTTGAGGCGCTCAATGAGCGCCAGCGCGCCCGTATGGAGGCCGGCGAGAAGGGCGAAAAAACCTTTGTCAATCCGCGCAATGCGGCTGCCGGTGCGGTGCGCCAGCTTGACCCAGCCATCGCGGCGCAGCGGCCCTTGAGCTTTTTTGCCTATGGCGTTGGCGAGGTGCAGGGTGGTGCGCAGTGGAGTAGCCATGCCGCCATGCTGCAAGCCCTCAAAGGTTGGGGCTTTCCGGTGGCGAAGCAGAACCGTGTGGCTGCGGGGGCCGATGCGCTGGTGCAGTTCCACGCCGACATGGGCGCACAGCGCGAGACCCTGCCTTTTGAGATTGACGGCGTGGTCTACAAAGTCAACAGCCTGGCGCTGCAACAGCGGCTGGGTTTTGTCAGCCGCGAGCCGCGTTGGGCTGTGGCGCACAAATACCCCGCGCAAGAGCAAAGCACGCAGGTGCTGGCGATTGATGTGCAAGTGGGCCGCACCGGCAAGCTCACGCCCGTGGCCAAGCTCGCGCCCGTTTTTGTGGGTGGGGTCACCGTCACCAACGCCACCCTGCACAACGAGGACGAGGCCCGCCGCAAAGACGTGCGCGTGGGCGACATGGTGCTGGTGCGCCGCGCGGGCGACGTGATTCCCGAAGTGGTGTCGGTTCTGCCGCAGCCTGCGGGACATGACGCGCCGCGTGGCGACATCTTCACCATGCCGCGCACCTGCCCGGTCTGCGGCTCGGCTGCCGTTCGTGAAGAAGGCGAGGCCGATTACCGCTGCACTGGCGGCCTGGTCTGCAGCGCGCAGCGCAAGCAAGCCATATTGCACTTCGCCCAGCGCCGCGCGGTCGAGGTCGAAGGCCTGGGCGAGAAGCTGGTGGACCAGCTGGTTTATGGCGGGCTGATCCGCACCTTGCCGGATTTGTACCGCTTGGGCTTTAGCGCGCTGGCCGCGCTGGACCGCATGGCGGAGAAGTCGGCGCAAAACATCGTGTACGCGCTGGAGCAGTCCAAGGCCACTACCCTGCCGCGCTTCTTGTTCGGCCTGGGTATTCGCCATGTGGGCGAGGCCACGGCCAAAGAACTGGCGCGGCATTTCGGCGATATCGACGCGCTGATGGACGCCACCGAAGAGCAATTGCTGGAAGTCAACGACGTAGGCCCCACCGTCGCATTGAGCATCCGCACTTTTTTTGACCAGCCGCACAACCGCGAGGCGGTGCAGCAACTGCGCGCCTGCGGCATTAACTGGCCTGCCATCGAGGCCGCCAGCGATGCGCCCAAACCGCTGGCTGGCCTCACCTTTGTGATCACCGGCACCCTGCCCACGTTGGGGCGCGATGCGGCCAAGGCTTTGATTGAAAACGCCGGGGGCAAGGTAGCCGGCTCGGTGAGCAAGAAAACCAGCTTTGTGCTGGCCGGAACGGAAGCCGGCAGCAAGCTGGAAAAGGCCCAGGAGCTGGGCGTGGCGGTGGTCGACGAAGCAGTTTTTCGGGAGATGCTCGATGGCGGTACGTGAGATTTTGAAGATGGGTGACAAGCGCCTGCTGCGCCACGCGCAGCCGGTCACAGAGTTTGATACCGATGCGCTGCATTTGCTGATCAGCGACCTGATCGACACCATGCGTGCAGCCAACGGCGCGGGCCTGGCGGCACCCCAAATTGGCGTGGATTTGCAGGTGGTGATTTTTGGATCTGGCGCGTCCAACCCGCGCTACCCGGACCGCCCGGTGGTTCCGCAAACCGTGTTGATCAATCCGGTCATCATCCCGATTGAGACAGCGATGGAAAGTGATTGGGAAGGTTGCCTCTCGGTGCCCGGCCTGCGCGGCGTGGTGCCGCGTTTTGGCCATATCCGCTACACCGGCTTCAACCAGTACGGCGACCCCATAGACCGCACAGTCCAGAGCTTTCACGCCCGCGTCGTGCAGCACGAGTGCGACCACCTCTGGGGCATGCTCTACCCCATGCGCATGACCGACCTGTCGCAGCTGGGTTTTACCGATGTGTTGTTCCCGGATATTGCGGCTGCGGAAGACGACTAAGCGCGCAGGGCTGCAGCGCCCTTAGCCCTTAGCCCTTAGTTCAGCCGCTGCTCCTGCCGCCGCAGGTCTTCCATCAGCACATCCGGCGCGCCGCCATCGGCCAGGTGGCGCTTGTACCAAACCGCCAGCACCGACGTCACCACCGGCCCCGGGTTTTGCAAGACCCGATCAAAGTCCATGCCATTGAGCGTGCACACCAGCTTGAACAAGTCCATATCCAAATCAATCGCTTCTGCGGCATAGCGCCGTAATTTCAGATCGGCAAAGCTGTAGCCCTCGGGAAGTTTGAGGGTGAGGAGGGTGTCGGTGGTCATGGGGCGGGATTGTCGCGTGGGCGGCGGACTTGGCGCGCGGCGAGGAGACACGGGGCAGTTCATAGATTACGCGCCTTGTCGAGCAAGCAATATCGGTATTCGAAGCTGTACGCCCTACGCCCCATCTTTTGCCACCTTCAGCGTCAACTCAAACCCCAACGCCTTCATTACCTTGAACAAGGTGTCCGAGCTGGGGGCGCGTTCGCCTGACAGGCTCTTGTACAGGCTTTCGCGGGACAGGCCGGTGTCGCGGGCCAGTTGCGTCATGCCACGGGCGCGGGCAATGTCGCCGAGCGCCGCAGCCAGTTCGGCCGGATCACCGTCCGCGAGCACTTGGCGCAGGTATTCGGCCACGTCTTCCTCATTGCCAAGGTAGTTGGCCATGTCGAAAGGCCGGGTTCTGATGGAGGTTATGGTCATGGTGTTAGTTCCTTTGCTATGGCCTTAGCGGCTTCAATGTCGCTGGCTTGGCTGGACTTGTCGCCGCCGCCCAGCATCATGATCACGAGCTCACCGCGTTGTACGTAATACATCCGCCAACCGGGACCGAAAAATTCGCGCATTTCCCAAATGCCGTCGCCTACCGGCTTGATATCTCCCAGGTTACCCCGCACGGCCTTGCCCAGCCGTCTGCGCAGTCGAATCCGCGTGGGCCCGTCCCTGAGGCTGTTCACCCAATCGATGAAAGCGTCTGTTTCCAGTACGGTGTACATAGCCGAATTGTAGCCCTACGGCTACGATTTGCAGCCAATCCACAGCCTGTTGCTTCCCCTATCCCCCCAAAACCTCCAGCAACTCCGTCTCCATCGCAATCTGCGCTTTGTTGTGCTGCAGTGCTGCGCCGCGCAGCAGAAAGCTGTCTTCCACGCGCTCGCCCAGGGTGGCGACTTTGGCGAGGAGCACGTCGACCTGGTGGCGGGCCAGCACGCGGGCGACGGAGTAAAGCAGGCCGAGCTTGTCGCTGGCGCTGATGTTGAGCAGCCAGTTTTGCGCTTTGTCGTCGGGGTTGAGCGTGACCCGTGGCGCGATGGGAAAGCTTTTGACGCGGCGCGAGATGCGCCCCTTAGCGGGGGCGGGCAGGGGACCGGCGCGGCTGATGGTTTGCGCCAGGTCGTTCTCCAGCATGGTGGTGAGCGCCTGGTAGTGCTCCTCCATGCCCACGGAGCTCACGACCTGGAAGGTGTCGAGCGCGTGGGCGCTGCGGGTGGTGTGGATGCGCGCGTCCAGGATGCTGAAGCCCGCTTGGTCAAAGTAGCCGCAAATGCGGGCAAAGAGTTCCGGCTGGTCCGGTGTGTAGACCATGACTTGCAGGCCCTGGTCCACCGCCGAGCGGCGCGCCCGCACGAGGGGGCTGGCGCTGGTGACGCCGCGCCCGATCTGCTTGGTGTGCCAGGCGATGTCGGCAGCTTCGTGGCGCATGAAGTAGCCCACGTCCAGCGTGTTCCACAGCGCTTCGTGCGCGCTGTGCGGCAGCGCATGCAGCGCCAATATCGACAAAGCCTCGCGCTTTCGGGCCTGCACTTCGGCATGCGGGTCGGGGGCCTGGCCGCCCAAAATGCGGGCGGTGTAGCGGTACAGGTCTTCCAGCAGCTTGCCCTTCCAGGCGTTCCAGACCTTGGGGCTGGTGCCCCGGATGTCGGCCACGGTGAGCAGATACAGGGCGGTGAGGTGGCGCTCGTTGCCCACGCGCTGGGCGAAGGCCTGGATCACGTCGGTATCACTCAAGTCAGACTTCTGCGCGATGTGGCTCATGGTCAGGTGCTCGCGCACCAGAAATTCGGCCAGCGTTGTGTCGTCTTTGCCCACGCCGTGCTGCTTGCAAAACCGCCGTACCTCCAGCGTGCCCAGCTGCGAATGGTCGCCGCCACGGCCTTTGGCAATGTCATGAAAGAGCGCGGCAATAAACAGCAGCCAGGGCTTGTCCCAACCGGCGGCCAGTTGCGAGCAAAACGGGTACTCGTGCGCATGGTTGGCCAGGAAAAAGCGGCGCACGTTGCGCAGCACGGTCAGGATGTGCTGGTCCACCGTGTAGACGTGGAACAGGTCGTGCTGCATTTGCCCCACGATGCGCCGGAACACCCACAGGTAGCGCCCCAGCACCGAGGTCTGGTTCATCAGCCGCATGGCGTGGGTGATGCCTTTGGGCTGCATCAGGATCTGCATGAAGGTGGCGCGGTTGACCGGGTCGCTGCGAAAGCGC
>CANIRI010000039.1 GCA_947469815.1 Comamonadaceae bacterium
GCGCCAATACGCACGTTCGTCCAGTACGCGGGCCAAGGCCTGCACATCGCCCAAGCCCAGGTTCAAACCCTGCCCGGCCAGCGGGTGCACCGTGTGGGCGGCGTCGCCGGCCAAAACCCAGGCCGAACCCGGCGGCCCGTCTGCGGCGGGCATCGCGCCGCTCCAATGCTGCGCCAGCGCGAACTGCAGGGGCCAGGTTTGCCGCTCTGCGGTGATCTCTATGGCGCCCAAAGCACCGTGGCTGGCGGCGTTCAACGCCGCACCCAATTCAGTGGGTTCCATCTCGCGCAAGGCTTGCGCCCGCTGCGGACTGACGGACCACACCACAGCGCAAGCTGCGCCCAGGGGCCCGTCCAACGGCAGTAGGGCCAGCACTTCGGTGGCTTCGCCTTCGCGGTTGAACCACTGCCGGGCGATTTCGCCGTGGGGACGTTCGATGCGCACGCGCGTGGCCAGCGCATGCTGGCCATAAGGTTTTTGGTCGTACACCAGACCCCAGCCGGCGCGGCTGGTGCTGGCGCGCCCTTCGCACACCACGGTCAGCGGGGCGGGGCGGGGGGCATCCACCCGCTCGATCAAACCCTGGAATTCAACCGCCTGCGCCAGCCGGGTCTCAAGGGCGGGCACATCCACCATCCAGTTCAGCGCCGCAACGCCCTGCCCGGCTGCCTCAAAATGCAGCAAGCCGCCGTTGTCACCCGTCACCTCCATGGCCTTGACCGGGGTGGCATGCGCCGCATCGGGCCAACAGCGCAAGGATTCGAGCAGGGAACGGGACGCTGGACTGAGCGCGTAGGCACGCACATCGCTGTGGCCGGGTGTCGCCTCAGGCTGCGCATCCACCAGCGCGACGCGCAGCCGTTTGGATGCCAGCTGCAAGGCCATGGCGCGCCCGACGATGCCGGCACCGCGCACACAAATATCGAATGGTCGGGACATCGCGGCATTGTAGGAGCCGGACCCCCGCCGCACGTAGCGCTGGGGGCAATCCCCTAACTACAATATGCGGCTCTTCTGAAGGAACACCCCCATGAGTTTGAAGTGCGGCATCGTTGGCTTGCCCAATGTCGGCAAGTCCACCCTGTTCAATGCCCTGACCAAGGCGGGGATCGCCGCAGAAAACTATCCGTTTTGCACGATTGAGCCCAATGTGGGCGTGGTGGAAGTCCCCGATCCGCGGCTTGCGCAACTGTCAGACATCGTGGTGCCCGAGCGGGTGGTGCCAGCCATTGTGGAGTTTGTGGACATCGCTGGGCTGGTCGCCGGGGCCAGCACCGGCGAGGGCCTTGGCAACAAGTTTTTGGCCCATATCCGGGAAACCGACGCCACCATCAACGTGGTGCGCTGCTTTGAGGACGACAACGTGATCCACGTAGCCGGCAAGGTCGACCCGATTGCCGATATCGAAGTGATCCAGACCGAGCTGTGCCTGGCCGACTTAGGGGCCGTAGAAAAAGCCCTACACCGCGTCACCAAAACCGCGCGCTCGGGCGACAAAGAGTCGATCAAACTGGTGGCTATTCTGGAGAAATGCCAGGCCGCGCTGAATCAGGCCCAGCCGGTGCGCAGCCTGGACTTCAGCAAAGAAGAGCTGCCTCTGCTCAAACAATTCTTCTTGATCACAGCGAAACCGGCCATGTTTGTGGCCAATGTGGCCGAAGACGGCTTTGACAACAACCCGCTGCTGGAGCGCTTGCAGGCTTTTGCCGCTGCACAAAAAGCCCCGGTTGTCGCCATTTGCGCCAAGATGGAAGCAGAAATGGGCGAAATGGGCGACGAAGACCGCTTGATGTTCTTGGAAGAGCTGGGCCAGAGCGAGCCCGGCTTGAACCGCCTGATCCGATCTGCCTACAGCCTTTTGGGGCTGCAGACCTATTTCACGGCCGGTGTCAAAGAGGTGCGTGCCTGGACCATTCATGTCGGCGACACCGGGCCGCAAGCGGCCGGGGTGATCCATACCGATTTCGAAAAAGGTTATATCCGGGCCCAAACCATTGCATTTGAAGACTTTGTTGCCTACCGCGGCGAGCAAGGAGCCAAAGATGCTGGCAAGATGCGCGCAGAAGGCAAGGAATACGTGGTCAAAGACGGCGACGTGATGAATTTCTTGTTCAGTTCCTAAAGCCCCCCGTTGGCGCCAAGCCCTTTTTATTCCTAGGAGATATCCATGCCCGCACTGCTTCCCAACATTGACCCGAACGGACTGTTGGAATTCTCCGTGGTCTACACCGACCGCGCGCTCAACCACATGTCTCAGCGCTTCCAGGGCGTGATGCGCGACATCTCCGGCATGCTCAAAACCGTGTACCACGCCCACTCCACCGTGCTGGTGCCCGGCAGCGGCACCTTCGGCATGGAATCAGTCGCGCGCCAATTTGCCACCGGTAAAAACGTGCTGGTGATCCGCAACGGCTGGTTCAGCTACCGCTGGAGCCAGATTTTTGACATGGGCAACATCCCGGCCAGCACCACCGTGCTGAAAGCGCGGCGTATCAGCCAGGACAGCCAGGCACCGTGGGTGCCCTGCCCTATCGATCAAGTCGTCGCGACCATCCTGGCCGAAAAGCCGGCGGTGGTGTTCGCGCCCCACGTGGAGACTTCGGCCGGCCTGATGCTGCCTGACGGTTATTTGCGCGCCGTGGCCGATGCGGTGCACCAGGTCGGCGGGCTTTTTGTGCTGGATTGCATTGCCTCGGGCACGATTTGGGTCGATATGGCAGCCACCGGCGTCGACGTGCTGGTTACTGCGCCGCAAAAAGGCTGGAGCGGCTCGCCCTGCTGCGCCATGGTGATGCTCAGCGAGCGCGCCCGCACCGCCATCGACGGCACCACCAGCAGCAGCTTTGCCTGCGACCTCAAAAAATGGCTGCAGGTGATGGAGGCCTACGAGACCGGCGCCCACATGTACCACACCACCATGCCCACCGATGCGCTGACGCGCTTACAAGAAGTCATGCACGAGACGCAGGACTACGGCTTTGATAAGGTTCGCGCCGAGCAGTTCGAACTCGGCGCCAAAGTGCGCGCGCTGATGGAAGGCCGCGGCATCCGCAGCGTGGCAGCCCCCGGCTTCCAGGCCCCCGGCGTGGTGGTCAGCTACACCACCGACCCCGGGCTGCAAAGCAGCAAGAAGTTTGGCGCGCTGGGCCTTCAAACCGCGGCTGGTGTGCCCCTGCAGTGCGACGAGCCTGCAGACTTCATGACCTTCCGCATCGGGCTGTTTGGCCTGGACAAGCTGCACAACACGGACCGCAGCGTGGGGCAATTGGCGGCGGCGCTGGATGAGATGGGGTTTCGGGTCGAAATGGCGGCGTAAATTCCGCCTCTAACGTAGGGTTAGGACATGCCACTAAAAGGTAACGTGTTGGTGCGGATGGGAAAAATGCCTTTTCTATCGGCTTCACCGGTAGAAACTCTGCTGAAAAACCTCACATTAAGCAATACGGGCAATTTGTTATTCCAGCACGCATTTGTTCGCAGCATCTACCAACCACAGCTGAATATTTTCCCTATGCAAGACGGGCCGTTCACGGTCCAAGATATTGAAAAAATCAACGCTAATTTTGATGCGGTTTATCTGACATTTGCGAATGCATTTCGGACTACATTCCGCAGTGCCTTAAAGAATTGGACTGCCGTTATCAAGAAGATCAACATACCGGTGGTTATTGTCGGCGTCGGCGCACAATGCGCTACCGACAATCCGATGGTGGAGTTAGAAGAAATCAACGCAGATGTCAGGGCCCTGTGTGATGCTGTCTTGGAGAAGTCTGTATCCATCGGTGTACGAGGGGAATTCACCGCCAATTATTTAAATGATTTGGGCATCAAAAACGTCGACATCATCGGCTGCCCATCCATGTTTTACTTTGGTGCAGCTCTGCCAGTCCCGCCACAAATAGATTTTTCAGCCATCCGGGAAATTGCCTTCCACTTTTCCCCTCAATCGCCAGACAATTTTGGCAAGCGGAATCCTGATGCAGACGCGCAATTGGAAGCAATGCTCCAGTTTATGCTCCATAAGGAAAACATGTCCTGCACTTATATTGCTCAGGATACCCAGGAGTTACAGCAAAGAGTTTGGGGAACTAAAGGAGTCACATTAGCCCATTACGCACCACTGCTTGCGAATGTGGCTACCCTTTACCCTTTGGATCCAGATATCTGGATTAAAGATCTACAAAAATTTGATATCGCTTTGGGCACCCGCATTCATGGAAGCATTGCTGCCGTTTTAGCCGGAATTCCGTCATTTATGTTGTGCCACGATTCAAGGACAGCCGAGTTAGCAAACTGGTTTGGTTTGCCCCGGATTGAGAAAGCGCAAATTCAAAAACAAGCGCTCACGCCCGATCTGCTATGCAAAGTCATGGAAGATAGTGAGATGCACAAAGTCTTTCCAGACCGATTCTTGCGCTATACCAATTTTTTGCAAAAAAATAATATACCGTTAGCTTTGCAGAATGAATCAGGGTCGAATCCAAATTGGGAGCAGTATGACAAGGATATTGAAAATGCTTGCTTATTACCTAGTCTGGACCACGATCAAAACAACCTCCAGTTGATAAACGAAAAAATCAACCACGTGTACCGTTTTTTAATGCAGAAAAGCAAGGCCTGATATTTTCAGTTGCGGGCATTGTGATGTTGTACAGGTTTAAATCACATCCTTGAATAGAATTTTGACCGGCGATGAATTCGTTAGGGGGGACCGTCTTCCAATTCCGTCTTACGTGCCAGGATCGCGGTCTTCTGCGCTTCCGTAAAGCCGGTGATTTGTAGCTTCTTGCTGATCAGCCAATCTATTTTTTCTTCCGATAGGCTGGAGAAATGGGCCTCCGTCAAGGCGCGCAGGTGCGGGTCATACAAGGTCTTCATGGTGTCCAGGGACATTGCATTAACCTCACTGTTGGTCATCGCGCTGATCTGGGTGGGATTGAAATACCGCACCCGGCTGGCGCTGAGTGCCTCAACCTTGGCCGCATTCAATCCTAGGCTTATTTGCTCCCGGGTCAGCGCTGCGATCTGGTTGCCACCCAAATTGGCCACCGCTTTGGTGGTGAAGGCAGCAATTTGCAGGTACGTCAGACTGGCGATGTTTTTAGCGCTGATGCTGCGGACCTTGAAGGCGTCAACCTCGCCGATTTGACCGGTGGTCAAGGCTTGAAGCTGGGTCTTGCTCAAGGCTCCGAATTGCGTTGTGGACATCGCCTTGATGTCCGTTGCATCAATGGCCGCGATCTGGTTGCCACTTAGAACGCCAAGCTGGGCCTTGCTCAGACTGGCTACCTGCGTATCCGAAAGGTACTGAATATGTTCCGCATCCAAGCCTGCGATTTGGGTCTTCGTCAGTGCCTTGGCGAATGCAGCACCCAGGCCTTGTACCGTCTCTTCCGAAAGATTGTTGAGCCAGGCAGCCGACAGCGCGGCAGTTTTCTGCGCTCCAAGGCTCGCGATCTGGCTGATGCTGAGTCCACCCACTTGATCATCGTCAAAGGTGTTGATTTGAGCGGCCGAGAGCTTCGGCAGGGTGGCGTTGAGCAAATCGGTGCTGAACCGACTGATATGGGCACTTCCCAGGCTGGCGACGATTTTGGTTGGGATCGCTTGTTGGTTGTCGACGTAGATCTCTAAACCGCCTACCAATGACTCGGGGTTGAAGGCCGCTAGCTGAGCCGGGTTGAATGCCGCCATATCGGCCGGTGCAATGGCACCGATCTGGGCAGCACTAACCGCCCCGAGCTGAGCGCTGGACAGGGAGGGGAGGACAGCTTTGAGCAAGGGCGCACTGAATGCCCCGATTTGTTCAAGTGTGAGCGCGGCAATAACGTTGGCAGCGGGTCGCGAAGCGGCCGTAGTCTGGTAGCTCAGCAGCCCCTGCGCCAAGTCCTCGGCACCAAAGGCTTTTATTTGCTGGTAAGACAAGGCGGCGAGGTTTTTGGCGCCGATGGAGGCCACCTTGGCACCATCCACCTCTCCGATTTGCGCCAGGGTGAATGCCTGCAACTGGTTCTTGCTCAACACGGCGAACTGGCCTGTGGTCATCACCCCAATATCCTCGGCATCGATGGCCGCGATCTGATTGACGGCAAGCGCACCGAGCTGCTCCTTGCTCAAGCTGGCCACCTGCGCCCCCGAGAGGTACTGGACGTGGTCGGCATCGAGCGCGGCGATGTGCGCCGTAGACAATGCCGCCATATTGGCAGAGCCAAGGCTTTGCAGCTGGGCGCTGTCTAGCTTGTTGAACCATCCAACCGGCAGAAAGCTGGTTTGCTGCGGCTTCAGGCTGGCGATCTGGGTGGGGCTGAGGCCGTCAATCTGTGCCTGGGTGAAGGACTTGATTTGTGTATACGAGAGTTGTGGCAGGGTGAGGTCGACCAAAACAGGGGCGAACTGGCTGACCTGGGTACCCGACAAGCGGGCCATGAATGCGCTGGGAATCGTCTGACCCTCGTCAAAGGCATAGCGCTGTAAACCGACATTGACTGCCTGCGGGTTCAGGGCGGTGACTTGGCTCAGGGTGAATGCGGCCAAATCGTTTGGCTGCATGGTGCTGATTTGATCCGCAGTGATCGCGCCCAGCTGGGCATTGGAAAAACCGGAGAGAACGGATTGCACCAGCGGCGTGCTGAACGCTTTGATTTGAGGGCTCGTCAAGCTTGCGACGACATTGGGCGGGGGCGGCAGACCGGAATTACCTTCATAGATTTCCAACCCGCTCGCCAAGACCGGGGGGTCGAATGCTGCTACCTGGTTGGCCGTGAGCACGCCCATTTCCACCGGCTGCATGGCACCGATATCCGCTGCCGTCAAGTCTCTGATACCCACCTCAGACAGGTTCCTGAAGTACCCCGGACGCGCAGCAGCCACCCCCGATAGGGAGGGACTGGCTAAAGTCATCGTAGACAGTGCAGAAATCGACATCTGGGGTACTTACCGCCTGGTTGAGAAAGGAGTGGGTTGCAATCCGACCTCTGTGAATCGGCACAAGGGGCAGAATTCTTTAGCCCTCGCGGCACACAAGGCTCGAATGGGTGGGCCAAAACCGTCAAATTTGGCGGCATACAAATTGCTTGGTTGGAGTTGGGAACTTGCGGCGGCAATCAGATGCCGCTGCGCTCTCTATTGCAATTTGCCCTTAACTCCAGTCCATGCCATGGGAAACACACTGAAGATTCAGACACGCAGCCAGCCAGCGCAGGCCGCGCTTGTCCGAAAACCAGACGCTGCGCCTACGGCTGACGACTTCTTTGCGCTCACAGTTCCACAATTGTTTGCAATCGTGGAAGGTTTTCAGCGCGATGGCAAACAAGAGCACGCCCTTGCCGCCTACCAGACCTGGCTGAAACAACCCGAAGCCGCCCTGCGGCAGTACGTCTTGTTCAACCTGGGCGCACTGCTCCAGTCCATGGGCCGACTCCAAGACGGAAAGCTGGCATACCAAGAAGCGTTGGAAATCGACCGCCACTTCAGCAAAGCCAGTATCAATCTCGGGCTCTTATATGAGCGGCTGGGCGAAGACCAACTTGCCTTGCGTTGCTGGTCCGACGTCATCGCCGGCCAACACCTGGACCCCAAGTGGGATCTGCTGGACGGCACCGCCGCGCTCAACCACATCGGACGCCTGCAGGAACAACACAAAAAATACGCGCTGGCCGAGTCGGCGCTGGAGCACAGCCTGCGGATCAACCCGAACCAGCCCGCGGTGATTCAACACTGGGTCCACATCCGGCAAAAAGCCTGCCGCTGGCCGGTCTACAAAGATTTGCCGGGTATCAGCGCCAACCAAATGCTGATGTGTACCTCGCCCTTGGCCCAGCTGGCAATGGACGACGACCCTGTGAAGCAGCTGCTCACTGCGTCCTCGTTCGTGGAGCGCACCTACTCATTCAAGCAGGAGCATTTGTCAAAAGGCCGCCGCTACAACCACCAGCGCCTGCGCCTGGGCTATGTCTCAGGCGATCTGTGTGTGCACGCAGTGGGGCTCTTGCTTGCCGAATTTCTCGAAGCGCATGACAAATCCCAATTTATGCTCTACGGCTACGACTACAGCGTGGAAGACCACACCGCCCACCGCGCGCGCCTTCGCGCCGCGTTTGAGGTCTTCCGGTCCGTAGCGCCCTTGTCAGACCGGGACATCGCCACGCTGATTGTGGAAGATGAAATCGACATCCTGATCGACTTGCATGGGCTGAGTTCCGGGGCCCGTCCGGGCATATTCGCCCTCAACCCCGGCCTGTTGCAGGGTACCTATCTGGGCTTTATCGGGACCACCGGCATGCCCTGGTTGGACTTCGTGGTCTCCGACCGGCACGCTTTGCCCGACGAATTAGTCCCCTACTTTGCAGAAAAGCCCTTGTACCTCGAGGGCAGTTTCATCCCACTGACTGATCAACGGCAGGACTTCAATCCCGCGACCCGCCAGGAAAACGGCCTGCCGGAAACAGCGTTTGTCATGGCCAGCTTTGGCAATGTGTACAAAATTAACGAGCCTCTCTTCAGCACCTGGATGGATATCCTGCATGCCGCTCCCGGCGCGGTGCTGTGGTTGGTAGACGACAACGCAACGGCAACCGCCAATCTGCGCCAGTTCGCCGACAGCCGGGGGGTGGGCAGCGAGCGCCTCATCTTCACACCTCGGGTTACGCACCAAGCCTACCGGGGCAACTTGCGCCTGGTTGACCTTTTTCTGGATACCTTTCCCTACAACTGTGGTTCGACCACCAACGACGTTTTAGAGGCCGGCGTGCCTTTGCTCACCTGCCAAGGCCGCACCATGGTCTCGCGCATGGGAGCCAGCATCTTGCGCAGCCAAGGCCGAGACGCGCTGGTGACCTCCAGCCTGGCCGAGTACAAAGCACTTGCAATCCAACTCGCGAATGGCGAGCAAACCATTGCCCTCCCCGCTGCGCCTGCGCCGGTGCGGGCCCATGCACGCCAACATATGGTGCGATCGCTGGAGGCGGGCCTGGTGGCCATGCTGCAGCACAAGCTCGCGCAAAGATGAAGATGGCAATTCCTTTGTGCATTCGCCCGGGCATAACGCTCAAGAAAGCCTGCGCTCTGCCGATTCTCCAAGGCGATGCACTCACGCAGAGGGTGTATTGCAAAGCGTCGGCACCGGTTGATTCGGATTTTGGTGGCGAATTGAGCAACTTGTATTTTCAACATTTTGGTGGAGCCTACTGAGCCGGTACTGAGCAAGCGTAGAACAACCCATGTCCACCATCACCAATTACACGCCCACGCAAATTCAGGCCATGTCGGTCACTGAATTCAAACGGCTGTCGTCTGCAGAAATGAAGTTGATGGACTCCGCGGACATCAAGGTGATGTCAACCGTCCAGATACAGGCCATGACCACCCGCAACTGGTCGGTGTTGACGTCGAGCCAGATCAAAGAATTCGATGTGACCGCCTTCGACGATGGGATTACCTACGACAAGCTTTCCATCATTTCGAGGTCCCAGGTCTCCGGCCTCACCAGCGCACAAATAGCGGCCCTAGGGCCCTCGCAAATTACGTGGATTAACACGCGCTCGCTGGCATCGTTGGCCACCGACAAACTCCAACAGATCACGGCCGAAGCCTTCGGGGCGCTGACCACAGCGCAAATTCACGCCCTGACCACCGGACAAATCACAAACCTCAAGTCAGAGCAAGTTGAAGCACTCAAAACCGAGCAACTACAAACACTGAATGCCAAGCAAGCTGCCAAACTGACGCAGGCGCACATCGAGGCCCTGGACACAGAGCAGGTGATATTTCTGAACGCGGGTGCTCTGAACTCCCTGGACATTACCAAGCTCTCCTCCACCAACGTGGCGGCACTGACAACCGCCCAGTTGCAGGGCCTATCGACTGTACAAGTGGCCAAATTGGACTCTGATCAGCTCACTGCCATGTCTACGGCGCAACTCGCAACGCTCAGCGCCAAGCAGGCTGCAGCCATCGACTCGGATGCGCTTGCGGAACTCTCAGCCGCCCAGTTAGGTGCGTTTACTCCGGCCGCTATCAATGCCCTGAAGACAGACCAATTGGGTGCCCTAAAAGTGGGCCAAATACCCGGTCTGACCGCGCGGCAAATCAGCAGCTTGACGACAAGCCAGCTGAATGCTTTGAGCGATTCCCTGATTGCCGCATTCTCCGCAGAACAAATCCGCGCGCTCACCACAGGCCAAGTGGCATCGCTCACCACGGGCCACTTGAACAGCCTGGAAACGGATGACCTCCAAGCCCTGGCGACTTACCAAATCCAGGCGCTGACCACAACGCAAATCAAGAATTTAACCAGCGACCAGGCCTCTTACCTTACGACAGGTCAGATCTCGGTGCTCAGCGCAGCGCAAGCCCAGCGACTGAGCACTACGGCCATTGCACAACTCAACAGCCAAACGGGGCTGGAGCACCAGGTCGCCGCTTTCAACTTCGCTGCCCTGAACGCGATCGACGTGACGGCGCTGACTTCCGAAGAGGTCGCTGACCTCACCACCGCGCAAATCAGGAACCTGTCAACAGACCAGTTGACATTGTTGGGTTTACCCAGTTTGGCTAACACAGACCAGATTGCTGCACTGTCAACCGACCATATCCGCGTGCTGACGGTAGGTCAGGTTGCCGCCCTGCGAACAGACCAGATCAACAACCTGAGCCAAGCACAACTCAATGTCCTGAGCACCAACCAAATCAACGCGCTGACCATCAGCCAAATAGGGGCACTGACCACTGACCAGGTCAGCTTGTTACTGGAGTCCCAGGTGGCGGCCTTGAACGCCACCCAGGCCCATAGCCTGAGCACGGCCTCAATTGACAAGCTCAGCACTGATCAGGCGCGTGCGCTGAACGCATTGGCGCTCAACGCCCTGGACATCACGGCGATGACGACGACGAACATCGCTGCGCTTACGACCACGCAGATCAAGTCCCTGTCGACCAACCAACTGGTGCTTTTGAGCACAGCGCAAGTCGCCGAATTGTCAGAAGACCACATCAGCGTGATGAGCAAGGCGCAAGTTGCCGCTTTCCGCACCGATCAGCTCAATAGCCTGGCAACCGAAGCACTTGCGCGCTTTTCGATTAACCAAATTCAAGCCCTCACGACCTACCAGGTCGCTGGCCTTGGCACCACCCAAATCACTACGCTATCAGCCAGCCAATTAGCCGCCCTGAGCGTGGTGCAGGACCAGAGCCTCACCGCGACACAAATCGAAAAAGTCAGCGTTGCCCAGGTCAGCGCCC
>CANIRI010000040.1 GCA_947469815.1 Comamonadaceae bacterium
CGGTCGCGGCAGCCGCGGCGGACGCGGGACACGCAACCCCCGTGGCACGCCCAACGGCGAAGGAATGGACGCGGCCAACAACGCACCACAAGCCGAGCGCGAAGACGGCGGCCCAGGCAACCGCCCACCACGGGAACGCGGCGAACGCGCACCACGTGGCGAGCGCAGCGGCCGTGGCCCGCGCAACGGGCCCCGCGCTGACGTGGGCCAGGACGCTGGTCTGGCCAGCGGCAACGCGCACGATGCAAACGGCGAAGGCCAGCGCCCGCAGGGGGAAGAACGCACCGGCGCACGCGATGACGACGGCAGTCAACGCCGTGGTAACGGCCGCGGCCAGCGCCGTGGCCCGCGCCGCCAGGATGGTGATGCATCGCTGGATGGCCAAGCCACCTTTCCAGAATCATTGCTGGCACACAACCCCGCGCAAACAGAAGCAGGCGTGGACCACAAGGACGCAGCACCCGGCGATGGCGCAGGGCCTGATCGCGAACGCACGGAGAACAGCGAAGTGCGTGAGCGCCGCAGCCGCGACCGCTACGGACGCGACCGCAACGCCCGTGGCGATCGGCCACCGCGCAACGCAGCCGACATGGGCGAGACCCTGATGGCAATGGTGCCCGGTGCTGTGCCCGATGCTGCGCCCGCCAGTGACGTGCGCAACGAAGCGCCAGCGCAAGCTGTGCCTGCCGAGCCGGTAGCTGCCTATGCGACTCCCGCCACCGAGCGCAGCCCTGCGGCCTCTGCGGGCCCCGCCCGTGCATCCGGCATGCCAGCCCTGCAGCCCTTCGCACTGCCTCTGGACCGTCTCGAAGCCGTCGCGCAGAGCGCCGGGCTACAGTGGGTCAACTCCAATCCCGACCTGGTAGCCAGTGCGCAGGCGGCGATTGCTGCTACGGTACCGCCGGTGCGTCAGCCGCGCGAACGCCCGGCGCCCGTGCCGGTCAGCGCAGAGCCTCTGGTCCTGGTGGAAACCCGCCGCGATCTGGCCCACATGCACCTGGCCATCGAAGAAGCTGCAGCCCCGAAAACGGCCGCGTAAACCGCATGCGCTGAAACAAGCGCAACAAAAAGGCCGCAAGGGGTAAGCCCCTTGCGGCCTTTTTTTCGTCCACCTTCTGTGGCGGGTCTGCAGCACCTGGGCTTCAGCGCCGTGCCCGCTGCTCCTGGATACGCTCCAACTGGCTCAAAGCCTCGCGCTGCAATGGGACGCTTTGCAGACCGGCGCTGGCCTGCTTGAAAAAATGCTCGGCCTTGCCCCACAAGGACATGCGCGAGCACATGGCACCAGCGAGGTACTGCAGCAAGGGATTGCGGGGATTGGCCATTTGCGCGTTCTCGATACGTGCCAGCCACACGCTATCGGGGGCCGCATCGGGCTGACCAAAACCCAACTCCAAAATTTGCACCAATCGCACCTGTTGATCAGCGGTCAGCGGCGTTCCCGTTTTGAGCAAGCTGTTCCACAGCGGCAGCAACCACGCGCGGGAAAGGGCGCCGTCGCCTCCCAAATCGAGCAGCCGCTGGGCCCCCAAAAGCGCCACGGACGCAGCTTCTTTTTCCTGCGGCTCCAAGCTTGCCCAGGCCTGCTCCAACTGCTGCGCATCGCGTGGGGCGCGCAGCAATTCGGCCGCCAGTGCCTGCGAAATATTCTCACCGGTGGCACCACGAAAAGCCTTGTGCTTGATGAGTTGGCGCACGGTCACCAGGGCTTCGAGGTTCTCACCGGCGAGCCTGGCAGTACGGAAACGCAGGCGCAAACTGGCAGCGCGGCGCATCGCGCCCTGGCTGAGTTGCTCCCACCAGGCCCGCGCACCGGCGGCGTCGTTGTCGTCCAGCGACCACCGCGTGGCCCGCAAGAACAGTCCGTCAAGGGCATCCGTCGCACGGCGCTGGCGCATGGCCTGCAAGGCAGTCTGTAAATGCTGGTCGCGCTCCGTCTGCTTTTGCAGCGCATGCTGGGCTTCAGCCGCCAGCATATGGATAGCCGCAAACACCGTATCTGCTTGGCGCGCCGCTTCACCCTCGCCTGCCGCCATCAAGGCACGCTGCATCTTGTCTGCAGCCAGCAGGCTCTCGCTGGCGCGCACGAAGCGTCCACCCGCCATGCTGAAAATCGCATCCACCACATGACCTTGGATCGCCCGCTCGCGTTGCTGCGTACGCCAGCGCCGGGCTTGCTCCGGCAGACCGCTCAGCGTCGAGGCGGTCCCCAGGACAAAGTGCACCAAAACGAAAGCCACTATCAGAGCCAGAAGCACCAAATTCAACGAGAGGTCGACGCGGTAGGGCGGCCAAAAAACGGTGACCGTGCCGGGGTTGGTGCTGGCAAACAGCGCCCCGCCTGCGGCCACCGCAAACAAAACCAGCAACCAAATGACAACGCGCATGGCGCTGACCCTAGTGTCCGGCCGCGGCGGCGGCAAGTGCTGCGAGGGTCTCGTCCACGCGGGGTTGCTCAAAGGTCCCGAACTCGGTCTGCATCTGCTTCACCAGTGCCAAGGCCGTTTGCGTATTGCGCGCGCCGGGATCGAAGTAACGCCCAATGGTGGCCGCCGTGAGCTTCAAATCCGAGCGCACCGCATCGACCTGCCGCGCCAACAAGCCGAGCCGCGCATTGAGCACCCGCAGCTTCAGGTTCTCCCGAACAAAAAATGACTGCTCCGGCGAGAGTAAAACCGCTTGCGGGTCGTTGATGCGGCTGACCCGCACCAGATCTTTCAACTCGGTTTGCAGGGACTGCAACACGCGCTCGCCCCATTGCACCACGGCCTCGGTGGGGGTGCGCGCCAACTTCGGCTTGTCCAGCACCGTGGGCGGGGGCGCGTTGGCCAGCGGAATCTCGTCAATCAGCAGCGCCAGTTCATCCATCTTCACCAGCAAAGCCGGGGTGTCTGCGAGGGCCATGCTTTTGATGCGCGCCAGGTCTTTGGCCACCGCGCGCTGGACCCGGGCCAAGCGCGGTTGCGCGGCACGCGAGAGGCGCAGATCAACAGCCTGCAAAGTGAGCACGACCGGCTCCATGCTGCCGCTTAACTGGGCCTGCTGCTGCGCCAAAGCGAGCGCTGACTCCATGTCCACCAGCAGGTTCTCGTCGCGGGCGCGCGACAGGCTCTGCATCAGCTCTTCCAACTGGCTGCGCTGCAAAGCCACTTCGGCCAGTCGCTGATCAAACAAAGCGACCTTGGCCGCACTGTCCACCGCCACATCCTGCGCCTGGCGCGCGGTGACCAGCGCCTGGCTGGCGCTCAAGCCCGCCTCCGAACTCTGGCGGGCCAATTGAATCTGGATGTTGTCGAGCTTTTGCCACAGCAAGCCGCTGGAAACCAGCGCCAGTGCCAGCAAAACCCAGATAGCCAGCCGCAAGCCACGCTGCAAGGTGGTGGACCGACCCTCCAACGGGGGGGATTCTGGGCTACTCATGGAATTGATTCTATCGACGCAAGTACATCTGCCAGCCCCGGGCGCGTGAGGTGTACGGTGCCAAAGCCCGCCGCGCGGGCAGCCTTGGCAATGCGCGGATGGGTCGCCAGCGCCACGCTGTCAGACCAATCCGATTGCCCAGGTCCTGCGCTATTGCGCCACGCCGCAGGGCCTCTGTGCATCAAGGCCTGCAGATGCGCCACGCATTCCGAGCTGCTGAATAACCAGACCGCTCCGTCATCGCGTGCCTTTACGGCCTGCGGATATTCCGTATCGGTCCAGGTCGGTGCGCCCCGCACGTACGCCAGCAACCACCCGACGCTGCCACCAGCCGACTCCACCTGCTCAGCCAGCCACTCACGGCCTATACCGGTAGATAGGCCAGTCGATGCGGGTGGCGAAACAGGGGACAAAGCCCCCGTGCGCCCGCCGCGCACCACCAACAATTGAAAGCCGCTACCCACTTGGGAGCGCACCTGCTCCCACAGCGATTCCGAATCAAATTGTTCGGCTTGCGCAGACGGCGCGTCGATCAAATGGGCCGGCACCGCTGCGGCCTCCAGGGCCTTTGCGCTGGCAGGCCCTGGAACCCAGGCGCGCGGCGCATGCGCATCTTGCGGCCACTGCATGTCCGC
Organism: Comamonadaceae bacterium; assembly: GCA_947469815.1. Classification (GTDB taxonomy): domain Bacteria; phylum Pseudomonadota; class Gammaproteobacteria; order Burkholderiales; family Burkholderiaceae_C; genus Allorhodoferax. The sequence goes on from CANIRI010000040.1 coordinate 4,056, forward strand.
AGGGCGCTGGGCGAAAAAAGCATCGATGGCATTGGCGCTGACAAACATCAGCGCGTTCCACTGACACAGCTCTGCCCAGGCGGCGCGCAAGGGGTGCAGATCGGGCGCGGGATGGATAGACAGACATGGCAGCAGCACAACCGGGTGGCCCGCGGCCTGCAGCGCCTGCTGCCAGGCCACCGCCTGCGCGACGGGGCGGGTAATGACAATCGGGCGCCGGTGGCTGCTGCCCACGGGCCCGGGGACGCTCACTGTTCCGGCCCGACCCGCGCGCGCAGTTCCAGCGCAACCGCTTCGCCCAGGCGTAGCGCGTCTTGCAGCGTGTGCACCGGTGCGGTGCCCGCGCTGCGAATCAGGGGCACCTTGCCTTCCGGGTCGCCCCAGGCCGCACGCAGTGACAGGCTGCTGCCCTGCCAGACCGCAAACGCGGCCAGCGGCATCGAACAACTGCCACCCATGATGCGGCTGACCGTGCGCTCTGCGCTGACGGCCAACATGGTCGGCATGTGGCCCAGCGGAGCCAAGGCGGCATGCACGTCGTCCCGCTGTCCGTACACCTCAATACCCAGGGCACCTTGACCGGCCGCAGGCAGCATCTCTTCGGGCTCGAACACCGCCCGAATGCGGCTCTCCAGACCCAGACGCTTCAAGCCCGCTGCAGCCAGAACAATGCCGTCATACAGACCGTCATCGAGCTTTTTCAAGCGGGTATCCAGGTTGCCACGCAATGGCTCATAGCGCAGATCAGGGCGCAGCGCTTGCAACAAGGCCACGCGGCGCAAGCTCGAGGTTCCCACTACGCCGCCCTTTGGCAGATCCTGCAGCGTGGCGTAGCGGCTCGAAACCCAAGCGTCACGCGGGTCTTCGCGCTCCATCACACAGGCAATCACAAAGCCTTCGGGTAACTCCATGGGTACGTCTTTGAGCGAATGCACCGCCAGATCCGCACGCCCATCTTCCAGCGCAGTCTCCAGTTCTTTGACGAACAAGCCTTTGCCTCCGACTTTGCTCAAAGTGCGGTCCAGAATCTGATCGCCTTTGGTGGTCATGCCCAGCAGTTCGCTGGCATGTCCCAAGGCACCCAGACGGGCTTGCAAATGTTCGGCTTGCCAGAGTGCCAGACGGCTCTCGCGGGTGGCGATGGTGAGGTGTCGCAAAGTCGTAACCTGTTGGTAATAAGGAGAGGGATGAAGGCCGCGCGGGATGCTAGCATGAGCGGATGAGAACCTCTGCCCCCCCCAGCACTGCGGCGGCGCGCCGCAAAGACGATGAACGTCCCATGATGGAAGACATCCGCCTACTCGGCCGGATTTTGGGTGACGTGATCCGCGAGCAAGATGGTGTCGCGGCCTTTGAATTGGTAGAGCGTATTCGTACGCTGTCGGTGGCCTTTAGGCGCCACGCCGACCACGAGGCCGACCGGGCCTTGAAGAAGCTGCTCAAAGGTCTGAGTGCCGACCAGACCGTCAGCGTGATCCGCGCCTTCACCTACTTCAGCCATCTGGCCAATCTGGCCGAAGACCGCCACCAAATCCGCCGCCAGGCGCACGACGAGCGCGCCGGTCTGGCGCAGGAAGGCAGCCTGGAGCAGGCCATGGCGCATCTGCGCGCCGCAGGCATTGGCGGCAAAACGATTGCCAAAACACTGGCGCACAGCTTTATCTCGCCGGTGCTCACAGCCCACCCCACCGAGGTGCAGCGCAAAAGCATTTTGGATGCCGAGCGGGATATCGCCAAACTGCTCAACGTGCGCGACGACATCCGCCTGCACGGTGCAGCCAGCCCCGGCGGCAAAGACGCGCTGACGCCACGTGAACTCGCGGCCAATGAGGCGCAAATCCGCGCCAGGGTCATGCAACTGTGGCAAACCCGCCTGCTGCGCTACAGCAAGCTGACCGTGGCCGATGAGGTGGAAAACGCGCTGAGCTATTACGAATCCACTTTTTTGCGCGAGATCCCAAAAATCTACGCTGACATCGAGCAGACCCTGGGCCAGCCGGTTCCGCACAGCTTTTTGCGCATGGGCCAATGGATCGGCGGCGACCGCGACGGCAACCCCAATGTGAGCGCGCAGACCCTGGAATACGCCTTGCGCCGCCAAAGCGAAGTGGTGCTGCGCCACTACCTGACCGAGTTGCATTACCTGGGCAGCGAGTTGTCGGTGTCAGCCCTCTTGGCCCAATGCAGTCCGCAGATGCAGGCGCTGGCCGAGCGCAGCCCGGACCGCAACGCCCACCGTACCGACGAGCCCTACCGGCGCGCGCTGATCGGCATGTACGCGCGCTTGGCAGCAACCCTACAGACGCTGACCGGAACCGAGGCAATGCCCCACGCCGTGGCCCCGCAAGACCCCTACACCCTGCCGGAAGAACTGGCTGACGATTTGCGCACCATCGAGCAGTCTCTGTACGAACACCACGGCAGCGCCCTGACCACGCAACGCCTGCGCCCGCTGATCCGCGCGGTTGAGGTGTTCGGCTTTCATCTGGCCACCGTGGACTTGCGCCAAAGCTCGGACAAACATGAGGCCGTGGTGGCAGAGCTGCTGCGCGCAGCCCGCATCGCACCCGACTACAGCGCCTTGGACGAGGCCGCAAAACGCACTCTGCTCAAAGGCCTGCTGAACGACGCGCGCGCACTGCGTGTGCGCGGCACCGCGTATTCCGATCATGCCCAGAGCGAACTGTCGATTTTTGAAATGGCGCGGCACATGCGCCAGCGTTTCGGCCACGAAGCCATCCGCCACTACATCATCAGCCACACCGAAAGCGTGAGCGATTTGCTGGAGGTCTTGCTGCTGCAAAAAGAAGCCGGCCTGCTGCGCGGCACGCTGGACGCCGACGCGGTATGCGACCTGATTGTGGTGCCGCTGTTCGAGACCATTGAAGACCTGCGCAACGCCGCGCCCATCATGCGCGCCTTCTATGCCCTGCCCGGCATCGCAGACCTGGTGGAGCGCAGCGGCGCGGAGCAAGACATCATGCTGGGTTACTCTGACAGCAACAAAGATGGCGGCATCTTCACCAGCAACTGGGAACTGTACCGGGCTGAGATTGCACTGGTCGAGCTGTTTGATGAACTCGCTACTCAGCGCGCGCCGGTGCAACTGCGCATGTTCCATGGACGCGGTGGCACCGTTGGGCGCGGCGGCGGTCCGAGCTACCAAGCCATCCTGGCCCAACCGCCGGGCACGGTGCGTGGGCAGATCCGCCTGACCGAGCAGGGCGAGGTCATTGGCTCCAAATACGCCAACCCCGCCATCGGCCGGCGCAACCTCGAGACCCTGGTCGCCGCCACGCTGGAAGCCACCCTGCTGCAAGCGACCAAACCGGCACCCAAACGTTTTTTAGCGGCTGCGGCGCAGCTCTCAGAGCACAGCATGGCGGCCTACCGCGCGCTGGTGTACGAAACCGAAGGCTTTAGCGACTATTTTTTCGGCGCCACGCCGCTGCGCGAAATCACTGAGCTCAACATCGGCTCGCGTCCAGCCTCGCGCAAAGCCACGCAGGCCATTGAAGACCTGCGCGCCATTCCCTGGGGCTTTAGCTGGGGCCAATGCCGCCTGACTTTGCCCGGTTGGTTCGGCTTCGGTGCGGCAGTACAGGCCTTTGTGCATGGTATCGATGGCGAAGCAGGCAGCACGCAAGTCAAGGAGCGCACCGCACTGTTGCAGAGCATGCAAAAGCAGTGGCCTTTTTTCCAGACTCTGCTCTCCAATATGGATATGGTGATAGCGAAAAGCGACCTGGCGCTGGCCGCACGTTATGCTGAATTGGTACCCGACGCGCGCTTGCGCAAACGTATCTTTCAGGCCATCGACGCCGAATGGCACCGCACCGCCGACGCGCTGGCGCTGATCACCGGCAACAAACAACGCCTAGCCGGTAACCCCGGGCTGCAACGCTCCATCCACCACCGCTTCCCCTATATCGACCCGCTGCACCATTTGCAGGTCGAACTGGTTCGGCGTTACCGGTCCGGCCAAACCGATGAACGGGTGCAGCGTGGCATCCATATTTCGATCAACGGTATTGCAGCGGGCCTGCGCAACACGGGCTGAGGCGGCTGGCACCCCGTCAGGGGCCGCGCCTTAAAATTGCCCGATGACAAACCAACTCGACAAAAAGTCCCAGGCCTGGTCGGCGCTGTTCTCGGAACCCGTCAGCGAGTTGGTGCAGCGCTACACCTCCAGCGTCAACTTTGACAAGCGGCTGTGGCAGGCCGATATCGAGGGCAGCCTGGCGCACGCGGGCATGCTGGCGGCGCAGGGCATCATCGGCGCCCAGGATCTGGCCGACATCGAGCGCGGCCTTGCGCAGATTGCCCATGAAATCCGCAGCGGGCAGTTTGAATGGAAGCTGGCGCTGGAAGACGTGCACCTCAATATCGAGGCGCGACTGACCCAACTGGTGGGCGATGCGGGCAAACGCCTGCACACGGGTCGTTCCCGTAACGACCAGGTAGCAACCGACGTGCGCCTGTGGTTGCGGGGCGAGATCGACACCATCTCCCAGTTGTTGCACGGCCTGCAAACCGCTCTGTTGGATCTGGCCGAACAGCACACGCAAACCATCATGCCCGGCTTCACCCACCTGCAGGTGGCGCAGCCCGTGAGCTTCGCGCACCACCTGCTGGCCTATGTGGAAATGTTTTCACGCGATGCCGAACGCATGGCCGAGGTGCGGGCCCGCACCAACCGGCTGCCGCTGGGGTCGGCGGCGCTGGCAGGGACCAGCTACCCGCTGGACCGCGAACGGGTGGCCCGGGCGCTGGGCATGGTGGACGCGCACGGCGCGCCACAGCTGTGCCGCAACAGCCTAGACGCCGTGAGCGACCGCGACTTCGCCATTGAGTTCACCTCGGCAGCCGCCCTGTGCATGGTGCACATCAGCCGCCTGAGTGAAGAGTTGGTGCTGTGGATGAGCCAGAACTTTGCCTTCATCGGCCTGGCAGACCGCTTCACCACCGGCAGCTCCATCATGCCGCAGAAGAAAAACCCAGATGTACCGGAACTGGCGCGGGGCAAGACCGGCCGCGTGGTCGGACACCTGATGGGTTTGATCACCCTGATGAAGGGCCAGCCCCTGGCCTACAACAAAGACAACCAGGAAGACAAAGAGCCGCTGTTCGACACCGTGGACACGCTGCAGGACACGCTGCGTATTTTTGCGGAGATGATGGGCGGCGTCACGGTCCACGCCCCGGCCATGCAGGCCGCCGCTGCACGCGGCTACGCCACCGCCACCGATCTGGCCGATTACCTGGTGAAAAAAGGCCTACCCTTTCGCGACGCCCACGAGGTGGTGGCACATGCGGTCAAATCCGCACAGACGCTGGGCGTTGAGCTGTCTGCACTGCCGCTGGCGACGCTACAAAACTTCCATGCCGCTATTGAATCTGATGTTTTTGGCTTTTTAAGCCTGAACGGCTCGCTGGAAGCTCGCAACACCGTGGGCGGAACGGCACCGCAGCAGGTGCAAATGGAGATCACAAGGCACCGGCAGCGCTTGGGATGAGGCTCCGATAAAAGCTCCCGTGAGGGAGCAGTTGGTCTTAAAGATCACCTTTTGGCGTAAGCCTCGGCCGGTTTGTCGTTCAAGTTCCGCCAAGCATCTTTTGTAGCGTCGCTCAGCGCTAAGCCCAGCTTGATATTCTTTGGGGGAATAGCTTGCATGAACCATTTGTCGTAAAGCTTTGCGAGTTCTCCCGACTTGGACAAGCCTGCGATCGTTTCGTCTGCAAGCTTCTTGAAAGCGGGGTCGTCCCTTCGCAACATGATGGCAAGCGGCTCCACATTCACAACTTCTCCCGCGATTTTGAAGTCTGCCGGTTTTTTGGAGCTAGCAATAAAGCCAGCCAATACCTGGGCGTCCATGACGAATGCGTCCGCTTGACCCGATTCGAGCAAAGCAAAGCTATTTTCGTCTTCCTTGGAAAAAATTTCCTTGAAATCAATCCCGGAGGCACGCTCGTGTTTGCGCAGCAGTTGCACGGACGTGGTACCCGCGGTTACGGCTACGTTGCGGCCATTCAACTGTGCGATGGAGTTGATACCCGAATTAGTACGGACCGCTATCCGCACCTCTTCCACGTAGGTTGTCCACGCGAATGCCACTTGCTTTTGGCGCGATTCGTTATTCGTCGTAGACCCACACTCTATATCGATGGTCCCGTTTTGGATCAACGGTATTCGATTCGCAGCCGTTACCGGCATGTATTTGGTTTGAACACGCTTGCCGACTAAGGCCTCCAGGTTGGAGATGATGCGCTGACAAATCTCCACATTGAATCCGGCGAACTTGCCATCTCCCAAGGCGTAGGACAGGGCGCCAGAGGACTCTCTCACACCCATGGTGATTTCGCCCAACGCTTTGACCTTTCCGATCGTGTCATTGGACTGCGCACAGGCAAGTCCGCAGAAAAGCGTGATGCATATCGAAATAGACCAGTTGTGTTTCATAGTGACTCCTTAGTTTGGCAACTTTAATTGTAATGAGTAGCCTTAGATATCCAATTAGGGAAAACCCTGGCGTCAGCGCTAGGCGGGGTATTCACCCTTAAGGGCGCCCGGCGCAGCAGAATAAATTTTCTCCGCACCCCTTGAACCAGATGGGACTGCCCTTATCATTAGCACTCGCGGAAGTTGAGTGCTAACAACACAGCTGACTTCCTTCTATGCGAATGCCGCCCAGTCCGGGTGGCACCCTATTTCAGTAACCTTTAGGAGATTCTTTATGAAACTGCGCCCCTTAGCAGACCGCGTGATCGTCAAGCGCGTGGAGAGTGAGACCAAAACCGCTTCCGGCATCGTGATCCCCGACAACGCGGCTGAGAAGCCCGATCAGGGCGAAGTCCTGGCTGTGGGCCCTGGCAAGCGCAATGACAAAGGCGAATTGGCCGCCCTGACCGTCAAGGTTGGTGACCGCGTCCTGTTCGGCAAATACAGCGGCCAGACCGTCAAGGTCGACGGCGACGAGCTGTTGGTCATGAAAGAAGACGATTTGTTCGCAGTGGTTGAGAAGTAATTTCTCCCGCAAACAATCCATTAATTAACTGAATCTGGAGTCCTAACATGGCAGCAAAAGACGTAATTTTCGGCGGCGAAGCCCGCGCACGCATGGTCGAGGGTGTGAACATCCTGGCCAACGCAGTCAAAGTAACCCTCGGCCCCAAAG
>CANIRI010000041.1 GCA_947469815.1 Comamonadaceae bacterium
AGCCTCGTCCAGGCCCAGGTGCTTGTTTTTCAAGGTGCACACGGTTCCCAGCGGCGACATTTCGGTCATGCCCCAGGCGTGCAGCACTTCCACGCCGTACACGTCGTTGAATGCCGCGATCATGGCCGGCGGGCAGGCCGAGCCGCCGATCACCGTGCGCTTGAGCGAGGAAAAGCGCAAATCGCCCTGCCCCATGTGCGACAGCAGCATCTGCCACACCGTGGGCACGCCGGCCGCGAAGGAAACTTGTTCGCTCTCGATCAATTCGTAAATCGATTTGCCATCCATCGCCGGGCCGGGAAACACCATCTTGGCCCCGGTCATGGCGCAGCCGTACGGCAAACCCCAGGCGTTGACATGGAACATGGGAACTACCGGCAGCACGCTGTCGCGGGCGCTCAAATTCAGCGCGTCGGGCAATGCCCCGGCAAAGGCATGCAAGACCGTGGAGCGGTGGCTGTACAAAACGCCTTTGGGGTTGCCGGTCGTGCCGCTGGTGTAGCACAGGCTCGATGCCGCGTTTTCATCAAACACCGGCCAGTCGTACTGCGCGGGCTGGGCCTGTACCAGCGCCTCATAACTCTGCAAATTCGGGATGCCGCTGTCGGTTGGCAATTTGTCGGCGTCGCAGAACGCCACGTAATGTTGGATGCTGCTGCAGCGGTTGTGGATGGCTTTGACGATGGGCAAAAACGTCATGTCAAAACACAGCACCTGGTCTTCGGCGTGGTTGGCAATCCAGACAATTTGGTCCGGGTGCAGGCGCGGGTTCAGCGTGTGCAAAACCCGCCCTGATCCGCTGACACCAAAGTACGCCTCCAAATGCCGGTAGCCGTTCCAGGCCAGCGTCGCCACCCGGTCGCCGAACTGCAGGCCCAGGGCGTCCAACGCGTTGGCAACCTGGCGGGCGCGCTGCCCGACCTGCGCGTAATTGGTGCGGTGGATATCGCCCTCCACCCGGCGCGAAACAATCTCCGCATCACCGTGGTGGCGCTGGGCAAAATCGATCAGCGATGCAATCAACAGCGGCTGGTCTTGCATGAGTCCGAGCATCAAAACAACTCCATAAAAGGCCCAGGGCCATTGCAGAAAAACGCGCTCGCATGGTAATTCAGAACCCCGCCCTACCCTGGCTGGCGGATTCGTTGACAATCCGCGCCATGCTTGTTGCCGAAAACCACGCCCTTGTCGCTGACGCAGTCAACCCAGCGCTGGCAGCCGCAGCGTCCCCCTTCGGCGCACCCCGCATCCGCCAATTGGGAGCGGCATTTTTTGCCGATCTGAATCCCACCCCCCTGGCTGCGCCCCACTGGATCGCCCACGACCACCGCACCGCGCAGGCGCTGCAACTGCCCGCTAATTGGCAGGAAGATGATGCCTGGCTGCACACCCTGTCTGGTAATCCCGGCCTGCCGGTGCAGCCTTTGGCTACGGTTTACAGCGGCCACCAGTTCGGCGTGTGGGCCGGACAACTCGGCGACGGGCGCGCCCTGCTGCTGGGTGAACGCGCCGGCCTGGAAGTGCAGCTCAAGGGCGCGGGCCCCACGCCGTTTTCGCGCCGGGCCGATGGCCGCGCGGTCTTGCGCAGCTCGGTACGCGAATTTCTGGCCAGCCAGGCCATGCGCGGCCTGGGTATCCCCAGCACCAGCGCGCTGTGCCTGACCGGCTCGCCCGCGACCGTTTGGCGCGAGCAAGCCGAGACCGCCGCCGTAGTGACCCGCGTCGCGCCCAGCTTCATCCGCTTTGGCCACTTTGAGCATTTCGCGGCCAAGGGCGAAACCGAATCGCTGCAACAACTGGCCGATTTCGTGATTGCCCAGTATTACCCCGGGTGTTTAGAAGCTTCGGAGTCGCCCTATCTCGCGCTGCTGCGCGAGGTGACCCAGCGCAGCGCCGAGCTGGTGGCGCTGTGGCAGTCGGTGGGCTTTTGCCACGGGGTGTTGAATACCGACAACATGAGCATCCTGGGCCTGACGCTGGACTACGGCCCTTTCCAGTTCCTGGACGCGTTTGATCCAGCGCACATCTGCAACCACTCCGACACCCAGGGCCGCTACGCCTTCAACCGCCAACCCGGCGTGGTGTACTGGAACCTGTTTTGCTTGGGCCAGGCGCTGCTGCCACTCATCGACGACCACGACGCCACGGTGGCGGTGCTGGAAACCTTCAAACCCGCATACGCCCAGGCCTTCGATTTGGCCATGGCGCGCAAGCTCGGGTTCTCGGCCGCCGATACCGCACTCACCCCGCTGTACACCAGCGCGCTGGAGTTGCTGGCCGCGCAGCGCGTGGACTTCACCCTGTTCTGGCGTCGCCTGAGTCTGCGTGCGGCCGGCCTGGAGGACAGTGCGCAACGCGTGCAGGATTTGTTCATCGACCCCAACGCTGGCTTGGCTTGGTTGGACACTTTTGACCGGGCGCATGCGCAGTTGAGCGCGCTGTCGCAAGCGCAGCAGATGCTGCGCACCAACCCTGCCCTCGTCTTGCGCAACCACCTCGGTGAGCTGGCGATCCGTGCGGCGCAAATCGGGGACTTCGCGCCCCTTGCGCAACTCCAAAGCGCGCTGGATGCGCCCTTTGATGAGCCGCTTGCGAACCCGCATTTCACCGCCTTGCCACCCGACTGGGCGCAGGGCATTGAAATCAGCTGCAGCTCCTGAACACCCCGCTTCTTCAACCCGTCACGCAATTTCCTTATGCCACCTGCCATCCAGAAAACCGACGCCCAATGGCGAGAACTGCTCGCCGCCAAAGGGGCCGAACCCCTGGCCTTTCAGGTTACCCGCCACGCGGCCACCGAACGACCTTTCACCGGCCGCTATGAAACCCAGTGGGCCAGTGGCGTGTACCGCTGCATCTGCTGCGAAGCCAAACTGTTTGAATCCGACACCAAGTTTGACGCCGGATGCGGTTGGCCCAGCTTTCACACACCCGCAGACACCACCGCTATCACCGAACACCGCGACGCCTCTTTGGGCATGGTGCGTATCGAGACGGTGTGCACCCAATGCGGCGCGCACCTGGGCCATGTGTTCAACGACGGCCCCGCACCCACCGGCCTGCGCTACTGCATGAATTCGGCATCGCTGCAATTTGAAGCGGCTGCACCCGGCACCGAAACCCACACATGAAACTGCTGCTCGACTTCTTTCCCATCCTGCTGTTTTTCGTCAGCTACAAGCTCAGCGACATTTACACCGCAACTGCCGTTCTGATGGCGGCCACCACCGTGCAAATGGCGGTGATTTATATGCGCGAACGCAGCCTGCAGACCATGCACAAAGTCACTCTGGTGCTGGTGCTGGGTTTTGGCGCGCTCACACTGGGCTTGCACGATGAGCGCTTTATCAAGTGGAAGCCCACCGTGCTGTACAGCGCCATGGCGCTAGGCTTGGCCGTCGCCACCTGGGGACTGAAAAAGTCTCCGATCAAAGGCCTGCTGGGCAGCCAGCTTGAACTGCCGGACGCGGTGTGGGCGCGGCTCAATATCGCATGGGTTCTGTATTGCGCTTTCATGGCGCTGGCCAATGCCTATGTGGCGGAAAACTTCAGCACCGATGAATGGATGAACTTCAAACTCTGGGGATATGTGTTCCCGGTAACTTTTATCCTGGGCCAGGGCATCTACATCGCCCGCCACATGCAAAGGCCACCCGATGAAGAGGCCGCCCCATGAGTGAGATCCGCACCACCGATATCGAGGCCCGCCTGCGGGAACACTGCGCACCCAGCGCGCTGGAGGTCTTGGATGAAAGCGCCCAGCACGCCGGTCACGCCGGCGCCGACGATAGCGGCATTGGCACCCATTTCCGGGTGCGGATTGCTTCACCTTTGTTTAGCGGCCTGTCCCGCGTGGCGCGCCACCGCCTTGTGTATGATGCTTTGCACGGTTTTACAGAGCGTGGCCTGCATGCCCTGGCCATTGAGATCCTGGCCTGAGCGGCCCAAGAAACACCTCTTTTCCAGTCTCCCCTTTTCTCTTCCAACCCTTTAAGGAATTTGCATGACTACGTACTTCACCCGCAGCGCCATCGCCGCCCTGCTCGCCGCCAGCTGTATCGGCGCCATGGCGCAAAACATCGCCATCGTCAACGGCAAAGCGGTTCCCACCAGCCGCTTGGAATCCATGCTGCGGCAAATGGAACGCGCCGGCCGCCCCGCGCCACCTGACGCAGCGGCCCAGATCAAAGACCGCTTGGTGCTGTTTGAAATCCTCAGCCAGGAAGGCCAAAAGCGTGGGCTCGACGCCACGGACGAATTCAAATCGCAGCTTGAGCTGCTGCGCCAAAACCTGCTGGTCAACGACGTGATGGCCGATTTCCAGAAAACCAACACGCCATCCGACGCCGAGATCCAGGCCGAATACGACAAGTTCGTAGCCGCCAACGGTGGCAAGGAATACAAAGCCCACCACATCCTGGTCGAGAAAGAAGCCGATGCCAAGAAAATCATTGCCCAGCTGAAAAAAGGCGGCAAGTTTGAAGACATCGCCAAAAAATCGTCCAAAGACACCGGCTCAGGTGCCAAGGGCGGCGAACTCGAATGGGCCAGCCCGACTTCGTACGTGAAAGAGTTTGCCGAAGCCATGGTGGCTATGGGCAAAGGCAAAACCAGCGAAACGCCGGTGAAGACCCAATTCGGTTTTCACATCATCCGCGTGGACGACGTGCGCGATGCCCAGCAACCCAAAATCGAAGAAGTCAAGCAGCAAATCGTGCAGCAGTTCATGCAGCAAAAGAGCAGCGCCTACATCGAAGAACTGCGCGCCAAGGCACGTATCGAGTAAAGCGCCACTCCAGCGCCAACAGGCGCAGCCCAGAGCAAAAGCCCGGTTTTCACCGGGCTTTTTTGCATTTCGGGCCAACAAATTGCGGGCTTCTCCCCCGCATGGGGGATGTTGGCCCAAAGCGACTCCCAAAAAATGACCAGACACCACCGGTCATCGTTTCAAGGAGCCTCGCATGCACGCACACGCCTCGCTCAACCGCGTCTACCGCCTCGTCTGGAGCGCACTGCACCAGACCTGGGTGGTTGCATCTGAACTAGCACGCGGGCGGGGTAAAAGCAATGCAACTTCCCTAATCAGCGCCGCGTTGCTGGTTAGTTTGGCCGGTCTAAGCGGCGGCGCAGGGGCTGCTCCCCAAGGCGGGCAAGTCGTCTCGGGCAGCGGCAGCATCAGCGCCAGCGGCAGCGCCGGAAAAAGCACCACCACCATCACCCAGGCCAGCGACAAACTCTCCATCAACTGGCAAAGCTTCAACGTAGCCAAGGCCGAGACCGTCAACTTCGTTCAACCTTCCGCCAGCGCCCTGGCCGTCAACCGCATTCTGGACACGCAAGGCAGCCAGATTCTGGGCAAGATCAACGCCAACGGCCAGGTCTGGCTGATCAACCCCAACGGCGTGCTGTTTGGCAGAGATGCACAGATCAACGTCGGCGGATTGCTGGCCTCCACCCTCAACCCTGACGACGCCTCCATCGGCAGCGCACGCAGCAATTTCAGCGGTAACAGCACGGCGGGCGTAGTGAATCTTGGCAGCATCAACGCAGCCCAAGGCGGCTATGTCGCCTTGCTGGGTCACAGCGTTTCGAACCAGGGCAGCATCAACGCCCCCGGCGGCACGGTGGCGCTGGGTGCGGGCAGCGCGGTCAGCCTGAACTTTGCGGGCAGCAAGCTGCTGGGCCTGGAGGTCACCAGCAACCAGGTCAATGCGCTGGCCGAGAACGGCGGGCTGATTCAGGCCGATGGCGGGCAGGTGCTTTTGACAGCTGGTGCGCGTGACAGTCTGCTGGCCAGTGTGGTCAACAACACCGGTGTGATTCGCGCTGATACAGCCTTTGAACACAACGGGAAGATCGTGCTGAGCGGCGGCGGCAGCGGTGTGGTCAGCGTTACAGGCACATTGGCCGCTGCGGGCGCTGGCCTTGGCCGTAAAGGCGGCACCGTGCAGGTGCTGGGCGATAAGGTGTTGCTTGCGCCGGGTGCCAGCATCGATGCCTCCGGCCACAGCGGTGGCGGTACAGTGCTGGTCGGCGGTGACTACCAAGGCAGCAACGCCAGTGTGCAAAACGCATCTCGCGTGTATGTGGCGGCAGGCATCAGCTTGAAAGCCGACGCGACCGGCCATGGCAACGGCGGCAAGGTGGTGGTGTGGGCCGATGGCGATACCCGTTTCGCGGGCAGCATCAGCGCACGCGGTGGTACGCAGGGTGGGAATGGCGGTTTTGTCGAGGTGTCCGGCAAGCGGGACCTGGACATGCAGGGGCAAATCGATGTGGCGGCGCCGCACGGAACGGGCGGCAACGTGCTGCTGGACCCGGAAAATATTGTCCTCAGCACCGCTGCAAACAACCCTGGGGCCGTTACAAACCAAAATTTAAATACGCCAGATCTGGCTTTTGGCGATGCGCCTGCGTCGGGCACTTACACCGTCAATATTGCATCAGTTACCGGCTTTAACGAATTGTTTCTGCAGGCCACGAACGACATCACCGTCAGCAACGCAGTTGCCATGGTTGCAGGCAACAGCATCCGCCTGGAGGCTAACAACAATATTGCCGTCAATGCAGGCATCAGCGTCACAGGCGCGGGCAACATGAACTTGCGGGCTGATGCCGACAGCAGTGGCGCAGGTGGTTTGACGCTGACCAATGCCGCCCTGTCTGCGCAAGCAGGTGGCATCACCCTTCGCGGTGCCAGCGTGACAGGCAACGCAGCCAGCACCATCAGTTCCACCGGCGCAGCCAACAGCAATGCCGGCAATATCAGCATCACGGCAGATACAGGTGGCGTAGCTCTGGCAGCGGGCGTGACCGCGATTGGCGGCACCGCCGCAAGCGCCGGGCGCAACGCCGGGACTGTCGCCATCACCGCTCAGACCGGCATCACAACAGCGGCCATCACAGCTTCTGGAAGCGCGGGCGCAACTGGCAACAACGGCGGCGGCGCGGCAGGGGCTATCAGACTCACGAACAGCACGTCCGGCAACATCACCACTACGGGAACGCTAACGTCACAAACAGGCGCAGCCACTGGCACAGGCGCGGGCGGCACGGCAGGCAGCATCAGCGTGACCAACAACGCCAGCGGCGGCAACGTCACGACAGCGGCGCTGACCACAACAGGCGGAACCAAAGGCGCGGGCGGCAATATCACGGTCAGCGCGGCCGGTTCAGGCACTCTCAACACGAACGGCACAGCCATCACCTCATCAGGCGGCGGGGGTTTGACAAGTGCGGGGGCCAACGCAGGCAACATCACCTTGAGCGGCGGCACCGTCACTTTGGGCGCCAGCGTGCTGCACGCCACAGGCGGCAACGGCAACGGGACCAGCTTTGCAGGCGGCAACGGCGGCGCTATCAGCGTGACCAGCAACCAAGGCGGTATGACAGGTACCAGCACAGGAGGAGGAGCTATCAGAGTCTTCGGCGGAAACGCCTCAGGCACAGCAGCAGCAGGCGGCGCAGGGGGCACCATCACGCTGACCAACACCGCAGAAAGCACAGGAGCCATCAATCTGACAAGCCAAATCGTCGCCAACACTGGCTCATCCGTCGGCACCACAGCCGCGTTAGCCGCTGGCAGCATCACTGTCAACAATAACGCAACAGCCGCCACGGCTACCACCCTTGGCGCGCTATTCAACGACAGCGGCCGCAACGGCAATGGCGGCAATATCAACATCACGACGACTGGCACACTCAGCACAACCAGTATCAGCGCTAGCGGCGGCACGGTCAACGCCGGTAGCACCCTGGCTGGCCGCAGTGGAGGCAACGTCACGATCAACACAGGCGGCGCCATCACAGCGTTACAAAGTATCTTCGCCAACGGCTCGGCAGGTGTGGGCGCAAATCAGGCAGGCGGCGCAGGCGGCGTCATCAGCGTGACCACAGTTGGCGGCATCATCGGAGGAAACACACCTTTTAGAGCCAACGGCGGTGCAGGCTCAGCCACCGATGGCGCAGGCGGAGCAGCAGGCTCCATCACGGTGGTCAACAACTCTACGGGCGCGATTGTGCTGAATAATTTGACGGCCAGCACAGGCGCAGCAGGGGGTGCAGGCGCGGGCGGCGCGGCAGGCAGCATCAGCGTGACGAACAACGCCAGCGGCGGCAACGTCACAACAGCGGCGCTGACCACAACGGGCGCAGCCAAAGGCGCGGGCGGCAATATCATGGTCAGCGCGGCCGGTTCAGGCACTCTCAACACGAACGGCGCAACCATCGAGTCCTCAGGCGGCGGGGGTTCGACAAGTGCCGGGGCCAACGCAGGCAACATCACCTTGAGCGGCGGCACCGTCACTTTGGGCGCCAGCCAGCTGCAAGCCAATGGCGGCAACGGCAACGGGACCAGCTTTGCAGGCGGCAACGGCGGCACCATCAGCGTGACCAGTAATACAGGCAGTATGACAAGTACAAGCGCAGGAGCTCTCAGAGCCAACGGCGGAATAGCCTCAGGCACAGCAGCAGCCGGCGGCGCAGCAGGCACTGTCATGGTGACGAATGCCGCCGCTAGCACAGGTGCCATCAATCTGGCAGGCTCTCTCGTCGCCCGCACTGGCCCATCCGTAGGCACCACAGCCGCGTCAGCCGCAGGCAGCATCACTGTCAACAATAACGCAACAGCCCGCACGGCTACCACGCTAGGCACGCTACTAACCGAGGGCAACGCCAACGGCAATGGCGGCCAGGTCAACATCACCGCCACGGGAACGGTGGCTTTGGGGGGCATTTTTGCGAGCAACGGCACCGGCGGCACGCAGCGTGGTGATGTGACGATTCTGGCGGGCGATACCATCACCCAGACGAGCAACATTGTGACCCGCAATCTGAGCGCAAGAACAGCCAAGGATGGAGGGGCGGCGATCACCTTGACCGCACAAAACAATGATGCAGAAACGGTCAATTTGCAGGCCCGCAATGGCGCGGGAACTGCCAACGTTAACGCAGCCATCAGCTACACCGACGCCACCGGGTTCGACATAACTGGCATCAATAACGGCACGGGCGCTGGCGGCAACGTCACCCTGGCAGCTGGCGGTACGGTCACGCAGTCGGGGGTGGTCAACGCGGCGCAACTGACCGCCATATTGACAGGCATCCGCAGTGCGTTGAACCTGAACACCGCAAGCAACAACATCGCCAGGCTCAATGCGATTACGACGCCAGGCGGTTTCAGTCTGACCAACGGCAACAACAGTGTCACTGTGGCAGGCACCATCGCGGCCACCAACAATGCCGTCTCCATTGATGCTGGCACGGGCGGCTACACACAGAACACCAATATTGATGTCTCTGCCGGGTCAGGCAACATCACCATCGTTGCCGACACAGTTGCCATTGCGGCCAACACAGGCAACAACGCGCTCACCACATCAGGCACGCTCACACTCAAACCCAAAACGGCGGCCCAGGCGATGTCATTGGCTGGTTCTTCAGCTTTTGATCTTTCCGCCGCAGAAATAACAGCCATTGCAACAGGCGCTACCGGCCCGATCGTGATTGGCGACACCGCCAGCACAGGCGTGCTGACCATAGGCGGCGCGGTCAGTCTGGCCGGCAAGAGTCTGACGCTGAACGCTGGCTCAATCACGGACACTGATGTGCAGACCATCACCGCCACAAACGTCACGCTCAATGCCAATGGCCAGATAGGCTCAAGCATCACAAACGGCATCGACATTGCCGCCACCAACCTGAGCGTGAACACAAGCGGCAACGCCAACGCGTTTGTGCGCACGGGCGCGATCAACATGGGTGTGGGCACCAGCGGCTCCAGCGTTGGCGCGGGCACGCTGGACTTGACCGCCACCGGAGCCGTCACCCAAACGGCAAGCACCGGCAATATCACCGCCGGCACGCTGAATGTCAAAACGCTTGCGGATGCGGGTGCTGGCATTACTCTCACCAACAGCGCAAACGACGTTGCAGTGGTCAATTTGCAAACCCGCAACCTTGCAGACACTGCCAACGTAGCGGGTGCCATTCTCTATGCTGATGCAACCGGTTTTGACGTGGCAGCCATCGCCACTACCAACAACGCTACCCTGGCCGCTGGCGGCGCGGTCACGCAATCAGGTGCCATAACAGCAACGGGCCTGCTACTGACCGGCACGGGAGGCGCTTACACACTCAATCATGCAAGCAACGCCATCACCACACTGGCAGCCAATACCGGCAGCATCAATTACCGACAAAGCGATGCGCTTGCTGTGGGTACGGTTGGCGCTGTCAGTGGCGTCACGACAACAGGCACCACACGGATCGAAACCACAGGCGCAGCCGCCAACCTGACGCTGAACAACGCCGTGACTTCGGGTGCTACCGGTGATGCCATTATTCTGAAGGCCGGCAGCAGCAATCCAACCGGGGAAAGCACTGGGGGCCAGCTGATCAACAACGTCGGCACTGACGGTATCCTGGCGTCTTCCTCTTCTGGCCGGTATCTGGCTTACAGCGGAGACCCTGGCAGCACCACAGAAGGCGTGACGGGCTACGCTAAACGCTACAACGCCGATGCGACTTTTGTGCCCTCGGGTTCAGCCAGCACCTTCATTTATCGCATTGCGCCTACCCTGGCGATAACTGCAAATGCGGGCAGCAAGGTTTACGACGGCGCCGCACCCACACTCACTTTTGGCACAGCAGGCTTGATAGACGGCGATACAGCCGGCACGGCGTTAACAGGCGCTCTGACCCGGACCGGTGGCAAGAATGTGCTGGGTGGAGACGCTGTAACGATCGGCACGCTCGCCGCCCAAATGGGATATGGCATCACTTATACAAGTGCGAACTACACCATCAGCAAGGCCGCCCTCACCGTCACCGCCGCCCAGGTCAGCAAGACCTACGACGGCACCACCAGCGCCACAGGCGATGCCGCCGTGGGCACACTGGCCGGTGCGGGCGCAGGCGAGAGCGTCAGTACCGCCGCCAGCCTGGCCTTCACCACCAAGGGCGTCGGCGATGGCGATAAAACCGTGCGCGCCACGGGCCTGAAAATCAAAGACAGCGATGGCGCAGATGTGACGGGCAACTACAGCATCACCTACACCGACAACACCAGCAGCACCATCAGCAAGTTGGCCATCACCCTGTCGGGCATCACGGCGGCCAACAAGACCTATGACGGCACCACGACTGCCACGGTCTCCAGCGCAGACGCTGTTTTCAGCAACAAGGTG
>CANIRI010000042.1 GCA_947469815.1 Comamonadaceae bacterium
CGGCTATCAATGCGCTGGACATCAATGTGATCTACACCTACCAAGCCGCTGCGCTCACTGCAGTGCAAGTGCAAGCCCTCACAACAGGTCAGTTGGGCGAACTCGATCCAGAACAAGTGGCTGCCATCGCATCCGAAGGCATTGCACAGCTCAGCGCGGCACAGGTGCCTGCCCTGAGCAGCGACGCCATCGGCGCACTGCTGCCCAACCAGATGACGGCGATGACGACCGCCGCCTTGAACGCACTGACCAGCGACCAGCTGATTTCCATATCCACCGATGCCATCGCCGCACTCAGCACCGAACAAGTCCACAAGCTCAGCGACGCTCAGTTGGGCTACCTGACGGCCGACCAGCTGCAGGCCATGGATGTCTTACAGCTGGGGGCTTTGGATTCAAACCAGGTTGCGGTGCTGACCTCCGACCAGACGGTCAAGCTCAGCGAGGCCCAAATGGCGGCGCTGAACTTAAGCAGCTAAGGTCAAGGCCCACGGGAGCGCAGGCGCGTGCGCTGCTGATCCCGCCTGATGTCGCCTGATTCCGCCTTTAGGCAACGAAGGCAAAGGTATTGGAAGAAACCGCTGCGCCGGCCACGGCGCGGTAAGCCGCAATCTTCACGGCCGCATAGCCGCTACCCGACCCATCGGCGTCGTAATAGATGTCCCCGGTGCTTTGGTTCACCACAATGCGGCTGTCTTTGCTGCGCGCTGCACCGCTCGTACCAAGGTCAATATTTTTCGCCGTCAGGCTACCAAAGAGCGACTTGCTCAGGGCGATGCGGTCACAGCTCTGCAGGTTGTTGATGTCGTTGAACGCGCCCTGCTTAAAGGCTCCGTTGAGCACCACGGTATCTGCCGCCAATGCCGTGCCCAGGCTGACCTTGTTGATCTTGCTACCGTAGGCCAGGGCCACATTCTTGTTACCGCTGTACTGGCGCACTGCTTTGCTGTCGGCGCTGAGCATATTGATGCTGGAGAAGGTTCCCGCGTTCAGGTTCACCGTGCTGCCCTTGCTCAAGCCCGCCAGATCGATCGTGTCGCGTCCGGTGGCTGAGTACAAGGTGGACAGCCCAGGCTTGCTGTCAGAGAAGCTGAATTGCCCGCCAGCGCCCGCGACATCACCCGCAGCGGTGGAGCCCGCAGTGTTCACCCCGTACAGGTACTGCAGCGCCGCCACGTCGTACAGCATGTAGCTCAGGTTGTTGACGCCGGCGGTGTATGCGTTGGACTTGTACGACATCAGGGAGTACTGCTGGTTGTCGGTCGCCGAGGGCAAAAACGGGCCGGTGGCGGCGCTCCCGGATGCATCGTAGTTGCCCGGGTGTTTAAGGCCCAGCGCGTGGCCCAGCTCGTGCCAAATCTCCGACCACCCCACCGTGCCTGCGGTAGAGTCGCCCACATACCCGCCGGGCTGGGCATTGAGGAATGTGTAGACCTTGTCGGTCAAGGGATAAGAGGCCGGCAGGTTGGAAATGCCGCCCAGCCCATAGGCGCCGCCCGCACGCGCGCTCATGTCGTAGGTGCCGAGCTGGATGTTGCCGCTGCCGTCTGTGGCCTCGGTGAAGTTCAGCTTGGTTACCGAACTGATATACGCCAGCGCCGCCCGCGCCGCCGCTTTTTGGTTGGCATCCATCTCGGCGAATTGCTTGTCTTTCCCGATGGAGGGGAAGTCATTTTTCAAAATAGCCGTTGGCGCCTGGCTGGCGGTGGTGAAGCTGTAGCTCAGCTGCTGGCGTGCGCTCCCGGGCGACAGGGCCCACACCCCCGGCATCACCTGTGTGGTGCCCACGCTGGGCGTCGCGCCTTGCGCGTGCCACCAGGCCACATCGCGCTGCAGCATGGCGTCCAGGCTGGTGTTGCCAGTCGTTTTCGGCAGCGGGGGCTCAGTGCCCTGGATAGTGGCGTCAAAAGCGCCGGTGAATTTACCGCCCTTGGCGACAGACCAGGTGAAGGTGTATTCGCCCGACTCTTTGGCGGTGAACGTGCCGCTCTTGAGGCTCAGCGCCGTGGCCTTGGTGTCGGAGGGCCCCTTGAGGCTCAGGCTGGCGGCGGGTGCAGAGCCCTTGCTCTGGTACGCATACAAATACGAAGAGGCCGCCGTATAGCGGAAACCCTTGATCAGATGCGCTTTGATCGTGACCGTGGACATATCCTGGTCAGCGGGGTTGAGCTCGGCAGCCGCGAAAGTCGCCTTGTGGTCATAGCCCACGAAACCCATATTGAAGGTCAGCGCGGCCGCCGTTCCTTGTGGGCTAGCTGCCGCATCCTTGGGTGCGGCAGGCGGCTGCACGGTCACCGACTTGGTCAGCCCGTTGACCATGCGCACCACCTTCACAGGTGGGGCCAATACCGCTTGGGTACTGCGCAAGGCCAGGCTTGGCGTTCTGGACAGGGCAGCCACTGGCATAAGCCTGCCTTCAGCCTCAGGGCTTCAGTGAAACTTCACTTGCAAAGGGCGCGCGGTGATGATCTGCAACAGCAGGGCGTAAGCCGTGGCGTTGGCCCGAAAGTCTGCCTTCGATACCGCCAGCGGCGCACCGTCTGTGACGCTGATCGAGGCGATAGACCCCGCCCCCGCAGCCACTGCCAATTCACCAAAGTGTGCCGACACTTCTTGTGCTGTGCCGGCCACCGGGATCGCCCCTGGCGCTCCGCCGGCCAAGGCCTGCAGCGCGCCAGCGGGTGTCATCACGCCGCTGGCTGCCACGGGCTCCTGACCCGTCCTGATGCTGTCATCCACCATAGAGATACCTTGCTCTTTTTCAGGATCAGGTTCAGGCGTTACTGCTATCAGACCGTGAAGGTGATGTTCGCGTCAACGGTGAACTTGTCAAGGACATCAAGGTAGTCTTGCGTCACAGGGCCGGCGGTGTCATCGGTGTTGCTGAAGTCGGCCAGGGAAATCGTGATGGTGTCATCGGTATCGTCCGACACGTCCAACTCGACTGCGGTCAACTTGTCGCCTGCATCGATCAGGTCTTCAAAGGCAGTGCTCAGCGCCCCGCCCATGTCCTTCACGGTAAACGAATCCACACTCTCGTCCCCCGTAGCAGCCGCAACATCGACTCCAGCCAGTTCGGTAATGGTCGCGTGGTAGACGTCCCCATTGGCATTGGTGATCTTGTCCAGCAAGCCGGTGCCTGCCGTGACGTTGTCAATGTATTGCAGACCAGTCAGTGCCAGCGCCGCATTGTCAGAAACCACCACCTCCGAGATCTTGTCGACGTTTTCATCCAGCGCAGCCACACCGTTTGTCGCGTCACCGATGATGGCGAGGATGTTCGCGGCCGTATCTTTGACGGCAGCGAAATTCACCGAGGTATCGTCGAGCAAGGCCACTAGGTCGCCTGCTTCTACATCCTCCACCTCCCAGGTCATGGTCGACAACACGTCAGCGCGCGCGGTGGCCACGTCGGTGTAGTCGGTGTACGAAACTACGATGTCGGCAACGTCACTTTGCGTAACCGTTGTCAGCTTGGTGGCTTCATCAACGGCCCGCTGAATCGCCAGAATATTGGCGCCCAAGCCATCTGCATCGTCTTCGACATCGAATGTAATGATGTTGGTGTCGGCTAAAACCGCGTCAATGTCATCCGAGTCCAAAGCCGTGATGACAGCCTGGTATCCGGAAGTTCCGTTGGTCATGATCTTGTTCAGGGTAGCGCCGTTGGCAGCGTACTCGGCGCCGGTGAGCTCCAGCTGGTTTTCGGAACCATCATCGCCACCGTCCGTGCGGTTGATCACCTGGAGCTTGGTAGACAGCTCAAGATCTGCCAGGTTGGCTGTGATATCCGCGCCCTCGCCGCTTGCGGTGTAGGACGCCACATGGTCATCTGTGTTCACATCGTCAGCGGCATCAGCCGCATCCTCAATGGTCACTGCAGACAGCGCCAGTTTGTAGTCACCGTCGGGCACATCCGTGGTCACGTTCAAAATGCTCAGCGCCGAAGCCTTGCTGGCCGTGTACACATCAGCCGAAATGTTAATGGTATTGGCTTTGTCGGTCACCGTGATCGCGGTCAGGGTGCCGCTGGCCTCCAGAACATTCAGTTCGGCCAGCCTGCCACCCACCGAGGCACCTGCACCGGTCACCGTCATTTCTGCCACATGGGTGTTGGTCGCAGTGACAGTGGCTTTCTCAGCCGTCACATCGGTCACTTTCAGGTCGTAGTTGTTGTCGCCGTCACTGTCGACGATCTTGTCCAACATAGACTGGTAGCTTGCCGAGCTGAAGTTGGCGAATGACATTTTGATGTTGCCAGAGCCGTCATCGGTGATCTTGTCCAACTTGCCGGCGTCGAAGACCGCCTTCAGGTCGGAGAGTTTCAGGCCGATGTTCTCGGAGGTGTCGGCTACCTCCATCTTGGTGACCTTTGCGCCCCACTTGGCGTGATTCTTGAGGGCCAAGGCATCGCCGGCAGCTACGCCAGTGACATCGAGCTTGTACTCGCCAGCAGTTTGGGTGGAGCCCACTTTGCCATAAATTTTGTCAAGCACTTTGACGATGGCGGTCTCTTGCAAATCGTCGTAGGTGATGGCGATGGCAGGACGGCCGCCTGCGGCGTCGGACTGGTTGATGCGCGACAACTTACCAGCCTCTGAGAGGTCCATTAATTCGTCGTTGACCTCACCAGCGATGTTTGCGGCATCGTCCGTGATGCTGACGCTCGTCACCTGGTCCCAGTTGTCTCCGTCGAACGTGGCGTGGGCAAGATCTGCCACCAAGACCTGGCTCAGGGAGACAGAGAAATCCGTGTTCTCCTGCGTGCCAGTAGTGACCAAGTCGGTGTCGACGCCGTTATTGGCCCGGACCAGATCCAGGACGTTTTGCGCGCCCGTGCTCTTGTACACGGCGGACGTCATGGACATAGTGCCGTCGTCTGACAGGGTAATTCCCGTGAGAGTGCCCAAGGCCTCTGCGGCAATCAGTTGCGTCATCGCGCCGCCAAAATTGACCGCCTTGTCTTTGAACGTGAATTCGGTGATGTCATCATTGGCAATGACTGCTGCGAGGTCTGCTGCGCCCACATCCTTGACCTTGATGGTGGCACCACCAGTGAGGTCCAACTTTTCAAAGGCAGACGCCTTGTACTGCGCCACCGTGAGTTCAATTTGATTGGCATCGCTGACGACGATGCTGGTCAGGTTTTTGCCGATCTTGGTGAGCGCGTCAAAATTTGTTTTGATGGCAGCAGCCTCACCGGTAATCTCAGACCCGTCCATTTTGCTGTTGGTGAAAGCCTTCAGGTTGGCCATCGCATTGGTGAGGGAGTCTTCCACCTTGACTTTACTGACACTGGTGAGTTTCGTCATAGCGGCGACATCGGCGGCCAGCAGCCCGGTGACCACTGCAAAGCCGGTGGCCGCGCTGTAGGCGCCGCCAGTCGTTGCGTGCCGCTGCACTTTCTTCAACATGGCCTGGTTGGCATTAAATTCGGCCTTGGTCAGCTCCAGTTTTCCACCCACGTCGGTGATGTTGATTTTGTCAATGCTGCCGCCCTTGGTGGCGTAATCTGTCGCAAAGGCTGCGAAGTTGGCCGTGATGTTTTCGGCGGTGTCTTCCAAGGTCGTCACATTGGTGCCATTGGCGGCCCAGTTAGTGAGCACATTGGCCACGTTGTCTTTGATGGTGACCTTGTCAACTTTGCCGGTTTGCACGGTTGCAGCCGCAGCCGCAGTGACGTTGGTCACCTTGACGT
Source organism: Comamonadaceae bacterium (assembly GCA_947469815.1). Taxonomy (GTDB): domain Bacteria; phylum Pseudomonadota; class Gammaproteobacteria; order Burkholderiales; family Burkholderiaceae_C; genus Allorhodoferax. Next base: position 5,699 of record CANIRI010000042.1, read on the forward strand.
TGGCAGCGGCCATGATCTTGTCGTCCAAGGTCGCTTTGACAGTCGTGTCCTGGTAGTTGGCGTAGGAAATGCTGATGGTGTTGGCGCCATCGGTTTGGGCAATAGACCCGACCTTGGCGTTGTTCAGCAGCGAAGCGGCGCCATTGCCCAACGAGGTCGTCAGATTGGCGGCAGTGTCTTTAACCGTCAGAGACTTCACGCGGGCATTGGCGGTCATAGTCGACAGGTCGCTCACCGCTGCACCGGACACCGACCAATTGACGTTACCAGCAACACCGGCGCTGTCTTTGATCTTGGCTTGCAATGTGCTCGTCGCGTTGAATTGCGTGGCCGTCAGGGCCACGTTATTTGCGGTGTCCTGCACGGTCACCAGGCTCACCTTGGCATGGCTGGTGGCAAGCGACGCGAAGTTCAGCGACACCTCAGCGGCAGTTCCCTCGACAGACAGAGAAGACAGGCGCTTGTCAGCCAAAGCCGCCTTCAGGGTGGTGCCGCCCAAATCCAGGTCCAAGCCCTCGACGGAATAGGCGTGGAGTGCGGTTTTGGTGAACACGCTTCCCAACAAGGATTTGTTCGCCAGGTACTCGTCCGCATTCAAGGACAGGGCCAGCGTGGTGCCGCCCGTTGTGGAGATGTTCTTAATTTTCGAACCCAACTCCAGCAAAGCACTGATATTTGTCTCGATGTTCGCTTTGGAGTCGCTGATCATCACACCGGACAGCGCCGTACCGGCCTCGAATGCTTCGATCGCAGCCTGGGCCGTCATTGGGGTCGCAACGGCGGAAGTGCGCGCAACGGCGAGGGTAGGGGCTGCGTAAGATACTGCGGAAACTTGCATGATGACTCCTTGGAAGGTCTGTCTGGCACCACAATTGGTGCGTTGCTTTGGTTAACAACAACTTAGAGGTGTTTAAACCCCACAGCCTATGAATCGGCGTCTATTTGGAAAGCTTTAATAAAGATTGAGACTTTTGACAAAAGATTTTTGTCTGGGCGGATCGGGACGCCGCGCCGCCTTCAGGAATCGGTGGAATCCGCGAAAACTTGAGGGTTTACCCGTGGCGCAGGCTGCGCGGGTGCTAATGGCCGACAGGCTTGCCGGCCTTTGGGGTCGGTTTAGACCCGGACCACCATGCCGGTGTTCTTGCTGCTGAGCAGCTTGCAGGCGATCAGCGCCACCTCAAAAGGATTGCGCAGCGTGCTCTCGGCCTCGCTGGCGAAGTTGCTGCGCCGCATGTCGGTGTCGGTGCGGCCGGGCACCAGGCAGTTGACCCGCACGCCCGCATCCGCCCACTCCTCGGCCAGCCCTTGCGTCATATTGACGATGCCGGCCTTGCTGGCCGAGTAAGGCGTGTAGCCCGCCCGTCCGCGGGTGTAGGACGAGGAGGAGAAATTCAGCAGCATGCCCTTGGTCTGCTGCAAGGCGGCCAAACTGGCTTTGGCCACGTAAAAAGCGCCCAAAAGATTCACCTGGATCAGGCTCTCAATGGTCTGCAAGGGCTGGCTGCCCAGCCCCTCGTGCTGCAGCAAACCGACGGTGTTGACCACAAAATCAATCGAGCCCAGCTGGCCCAGCGCCTGCTGCACGGCCTGTTCCACCTGCTGGGGCACGCGGATGTCGCAGCCGGTGCTGCGCCCGATCTCCACGGTCTGCGCGCCGGACTCCTGCAAGACGGTGGAGATGGCTTTGCCTATGCCTTTGGTGCCGCCAAATACCAGGGCGCGGGTGTTGCGCACATTGAGCCCTTGCACTTCTGGGTCCCATTTGGAGGCCAGGGTGCGGAACAGCTCGTCGGCCAGCACCATGTCCAGGTCTTCGGTGATTTTGATGTTTTCGCTGCTGCCTTTGACGATGCGCACCCGGCCCATGGGGTTGCATTCCATGTAGATGCCGCAGTCGTCGGTGAATTCCGACAGGCGCGAAGCCCCCACCTCTTGGTAGGCGCGCAGCAGCGGCGCAAAGTGAAAGCCCTGGGGGGTCTGGCCCCGGTAAATGTGGTTGCGCTTGGGGATGGACTGGATGAAACCGTCGCGTTCGACAATGATGGTGTCGGTGGTGGGGATGGCGACATCCACCGCCTCATGCTGCTCCAGCGCCTCCAAGACGTCATGGACGATTTGGGTGGACACAAAGGGCCGCGCCGCATCGTGCAGCACCACTTTAGCGGGCGGGTCGGCCATGAGGTGCTTCAAAGCGGACCAGGCCGAGGCCTGCCGGCTGTCGCCGCCAATCACGAATTCGGCCTGGGGGTGCGCCGCCAGCAGCTTTTTGGCCAGAGCCAAGGCGTCAGCCGGAACCACCACGACCATGCGCGCCTGCGGGTCGTAGCTGTGCAGCGCGATGTAGCTGTGCTCCAGCAGCGAGCGGCCGGCCACGCGGATGAACTGTTTGGGGGTGGGCTGGTTCAGCCTCATGCCCTGCCCGCCTGCGAGCAGGACAAAAGCGACGCTTTTAGACATAGGCGCCCAGCGGGTTGGCAAAGTCGTCTGCGCGCAGGAGCGCAGGTGCTACACAAAAGCGGGCCTCGAGCTGGTCTATGAGTTGCGGGTCCATGGCCGCATCATAGGTTTGGTACTCCCGCAGCAACTGCACCACGCGCCGGGTTTTGTTGGGCTTGCCCTCCACGATGCCGCCCAGCAGCTCGAGCCGGGACACCATCATGTGGATCTCGCCCCCGACGTCCTTGGTAGACGGGCTTTGCAAGTGCGTGGCGTAGTAGGGGTCTGAAATTTCCCAGTCGCCATAGTTCTCGCGCAAATTGCGGGGAATGTCGTCTGGCACGGCAAAGTCCACGTCCAAAAAACGGACCGTCTGGAGACCGAATTTGCTGAATACAAAGTTTTGGTTGTAGCCAAATGTGCCGTGCACGCCGGTGATCAACTGCCCGTCATGGTCGTAGTAGACGAATATGTCAATGCAAATAGAGGTCGCTTTGTGCATGACCGGCAATTGGTAGATGCGGTCCAGCCGTATATACCCTTTGAGTAAGCGAAAGGTGGGGCTTTTCAGCACCAGATCGACCACGGAAAAAATATCCTGCTCCGCGAAAATGCCGACGTCGATATCTTTGTCATGCGCCAGGAAGCCGCCGTTGCGCTGGTAGCCCAGCAGGGTTCCGGACACCAGAAAAGGCACGATATCAGCGGTCTGCAACAGGGCATTGAGGTCCGTAAGCGCCAATGCAGCCGCATTGCCGTCAAATTCCTTGGGCCGCGCCTTGGCGCCTTTGACGTCAGAGTTTTGGAATTGGGCGTCAATCTGCTCGTCGGTTTGCGCCAGCATGGTGGCGAATACCTGGTCCAGCAGATCGATGGACTGGCGGTACTCGCCCATGCTGGAGTGGGCCTGTGCGCGGCGAAATTGCAGCATCGTGGGGTTACAACCCTCTGGTGCCGGCTTGGAACACCAGGCAATGCATTCCAGGTATTCCCTGTTCTTGTGGTGGAAGGTCGCCACAATTTGTGCCAACTCGAATGCCACGCGTGGCAAGACAGGCTCCGTGTGCCGGTGCAGCGCGGTGGCAAACCGTATCCACCGCTGCATAGACTCCGGGGCCAGATCCCCTTCGAGGATCACTTTGACCCGGGTGACGATGGACTTGGCACACAAGAGCAAAAACTCCGGCGTGACTTCAGTGCGCAGATGGTTTTCCGCCAACAAGAGCGCGCTACTGAGCTGCTCATGGTCCATGCACAGCTCCACACAGAAAAACCAGTCCTGGCCGGTCCCGGTGAGTTTTCTGCCGCCGGCTTTGCCGATAGCGATGGTTTTTTTGTCAATGATGCTCTCGACCGTGCGCCGAATCACATGGAACGGCGAGAGCTTGGCGATGTCGGGGTTGAGCTTTTTGGCAAGAATGGACTGGTAAACCTGCAAGATCATCCAGGGGCGATTCTTGGCGCTGGAGTTATGGGCCGCGATGGACGCCACAAAAATAACTGCCGGCACGTTTTTCAACTGCCGGCAATAGTCTAGAAAATCTGGGGAGGTGATGAGGTCGAGCCCATGCTCGTCCACAATCTTGTCGAACTGGTCGAACGACTTTGTCTCAATCATCCGCACCAAGGTGGACAGCAGCCACATCATTTTTTCTTTTGTGGCCATCAGCTGCTACCCGCCCTTCAATGAATATGCCGGCCCAGGGCCGGCATGTGTAAAGCTTCTACCGCTATCAGCCCTTGAGCAGCTGCATGACCTGCTGCGGCTGCTGGTTGGCCTGCGCCAGCATGGCAGTGGCTGCCTGCTGAATGATTTGGGTCTTGGCCAACTGCGTCGTTGCCAAAGCGTAGTCGGTGTCCATGATGGTACTGCGCGATTGCGTGGCGTTCGAGGACACATTGGTCAGATTATCAGCGGCATACTCCATCCGGTTGATACCGGCACCGATGGCGGCGCGTTGGGTATTGATGTTTTGCAGTGATTCTTCAATGGCCTGAAGCGCTGCGGTGGCTGTGAGCACCTCCGTGATGTCCGCAGACACGATAGCGACCGCAGATCCGGATGTAAGACCCATGTTTGCGATTTCAACTGTAATAGTCTGGCCGCTCGATGCACCCGCTTGAAATACAAACGGAACGCTGCCGTCTAATAGAACCTGGTCGTTCCATTTGGTATCCGTGGCGATTTTGCCAATCTGGGCTTTGAGTTCCAGGAATTCAGTATTTAGATAACCGCGTTGATCCCCGTCATACGTGCCGTTCATGGCCTGCACCGCCAGCTCGCGCATGCGCTGCAACATATTGGACTGCTCCACCATCGCCCCCTCCGCCGTCTGCATCATATTGATACCGTCGTTGAGGTTGCGTACCGCCATATTCAGGCCGCGAATCTGCGAGGTCAAATTCTGACCAATGGCCAAACCGGCCGCATCGTCCTTGGCGGAATTGACGCGTGTGCCCGTGGAGAGCTGCTCCATCGCCGTGCTCATCGCACGGGAATTGGTTTTCATCGCATTTTGCGAATACATCGCGCTTACGTTGGTATTAATAACTGACATCATGCTCTCCAATAATGAGAAAAATGAGGTGGCAAATTCGACGAAACGATTGCCAGCTTCAACATACCAACAAGTAAAAGCAAGAGCCATGCCTGGAAATATCTACTGTATTGCCGGTTTTACGGCAATGTCTTACCGGGTATTGCCGCAGGCGTCAAAATTCCATGTACGACCCCCGCCCTGGCAATAAAAAAGCCCGTCTAAGACGGGCTTTTTACGTAGGCGGCTTTACCGTTATTTCAGTAACTGCATGACCTGCTGTGGCTGTTGGTTCGCCTGGGCCAGCATGGCAGTGGCGGCCTGCTGAATAATCTGGGTCTTGGCCAGCTGCGTCGTGGTTATTGCATAGTCGGTGTCAATAATCGTGCTACGCGATTGCGTGGCGTTAGCCGATATATTGGACAGATTATCAACGGCATATTCCATCCGGTTGATACCGGCACCAATGGTGGC
>CANIRI010000043.1 GCA_947469815.1 Comamonadaceae bacterium
CTGTATCATGGGGCAACGCCCTGCGCGGCCCCACACAGAACCCTGATGCACACCGTATTTATTGATGGCGAAGCCGGGACCACCGGCCTGCAAATCCGCCAACGCTTGCACGACATGGCGCAGATTGAATTGCTGGCGATCGACCCCGCGCTGCGCAAAGACCCACAGGCCAAACGCGCCCTGCTGGCGCGCGCCGATGTGGTGATCTTGTGTTTGCACGACGACGCGGCCATGGAGACCGTGGCCATGGCCGATGCGCTGCTGGCGGAAACCGGGCGCGGGCCGCGCATCATTGACGCTTCCACCGCGCACCGCACGCACCCGGATTGGGTCTATGGTTTCCCCGAGTTATGTGCCGGGCAAAGCGCCGCCATTGCGGGCGCAACACGGGTCTCCAACCCCGGTTGCTACGCAACGGGCGCGATTGCATTACTGCGCCCTTTGATCGACGCCGGACTGATTGGCGCGGATACGCCGGTGTGCCTGCCCAGCGTCAGCGGGTATTCGGGTGGCGGGCGCAGCATGATGGAGGCGTATGAGGCCGGAACGGCTGCGCCACTGGAGTTGTACGCGCTGGGTCTGGCGCACAAGCATGTGCCGGAAATCATGCGCTACACCGGCCTGACGCGCCGCCCGCTGTTTGTGCCCATGGTGGCCAATTTTGCGCAAGGCATGCTGGTGCAACTGCCGCTGCATTTGGATAGCCTGCCCGGCGCGCCTACCGCGCAGGCTTTGCATGACGCCCTGCAAGCGCATTACGCAGGCAGCCAATGGGTGCGGGTGGAGCCACCCACCACCGACCTGAAACTGGACGCGGTGGCGCTGGCCAACACCAACTTGTTGGAACTGCGGGTGTTTGCCAACCAGGCCGCCGGACACGCGCTGCTGGTGGCGCGGCTGGACAACCTGGGCAAAGGCGCCAGCGGAGCGGCGGTACAAAATTTGCAACTTATGCTCGGCTTGTAACCGCCCTCTCTTTGATTCCTTGGAAAAAATGACCATGCCGATATCGCTTGAATCGCTGACCCTGCGCGAGCTGCACACCGCCTACCGCGAGGCGCGCTTGGACTCCGTGGCCGTGGCGCAGCACTGCCTGACGCTTGCTCGGGCCGCCGAGCCGGGGCTCTTCACCTGCCTGCTGGAGGCGCGGGCGCTGGCCGAGGCGCACGCCAGCCGCGCCCGCTGGCATGCGGGCCAGCCGCTGGGCCCGCTGGACGGCGTGCCGGTGGTGTGGAAAGATTTGTTTGACGTGGCGGGTACGCCCACCACCGCGGCCTCTGCACTGCGCCGCAACGTACCGCCAGCTGAGCAGGACGCGGCCACCGTGGCGGCGCTGACGGCCGCTGGCGCGGTGAGCATTGGCAAGACCGGTTTAACCGAATTCGCTTACTCCGGCTTGGGGCTGAACCCGCACTACGGCACGCCGCGCAACCGCCGCAGCACGGACGCGCACCGCTCGCCCGGGGGCTCGTCCAGCGGCTCGGCGGTGGCGGTGGATGCAGGCATGGCGCTGATCGGCATGGGCACAGATACAGGCGGTTCGGTGCGCATTCCAGCGGCCTTCAATGGCTTGGTCGGCTTCAAGCCCTCCATCGGCCGCGTGGACGCCACGGGGGTGTTCCCCTTGTCGGCGACCTTGGATGTGATTGGCCCCATGGCCAAGACGGTGCAGGACTGCGCCTGGGCCTATTACGCGCTGCTGGGCACAACGGCACCGGAATTGCAACTGCCCCCGCCCGGCACCCTGCGGGTGGTGGTGCCCAGCAATGTGGTGCTGGATGAAGCGCAACCGGAGGTGCTGGCACGTTTTGACGCGGTGCTGGCGCGGCTGCGCGCCGCCGGGGCGCAGGTGCAGCAGATGCACATACCCGCGTTTGACGCGGTGCAGGCGCTGACCGCCCAACACGGCACCATTCCCGCTGCCGAGGCCTATGTGCTGCACCGCGCCATCGTGGACGGGCCGGACGCGGCGCGGCTGGACCCCCGGGTGCTGGCGCGGATCGCGCGCGGGTCCACCATGATGGCCAGCGATCTGGTGATCTTGCAGCAGGCGCGGGTGCGGCTGATGGCCCAAACGCGGGCATTGGTGGGTGACGCGTGGCTGCTGTTTCCCACGGTGGTGCATGTGGCGCCCCTGGTTGCACCATTGGATGCCGACCACGCTTTGTTCAACCAGACCAATGTGCGCACGCTGCGCAACACCGCCCTGCTCAATGTGCTGGACTGGTGCGGCGTGAGCCTGCCCATGGGGCACGGCGAGGCGGGTATGCCGCTGGGCGTGTTGATCAGCGGACCGGCGGGCACGGAGGATGCTTTGCTACCCGCAGCCGCTGCGCTGGAACAACTGCTGGCTGTCCGAAAACACCATGTCTGACTCCGTTTTTGCCCCGCTTTCCGACCACGGCCGCTTTGCCTACAGCCCGATCACCCAGCGCGGCGATTACGCTTGGCCCAATGGCGCACGGCTGGCGGTGTACCTGGGCTTCAACCTGGAGCACTTCGCGTTTGGCGAGGGGCTCGGTGCATGTTTAGGACCGCCATCGCCCCAGCCCGATGTGCTGAATTACGCCTGGCGTGAATACGGCAACCGTGTGGGGGCCTGGCGTTGCCTGGAGCTGTTCGATGCGCTGGCTATGCCGGCCGCGACGATTTTCAACACCGCGCTCTATGAGCACGCGCCCGAACTGCTGGAAGCGTGTGTGAAGCGCGGCGACGAAATGGTGGGCCATGGTCACACCAATGCGGTACGCCAGTCTGTTTACAGCGAGGAAGAGGAGCGCGCGCTCTTAAGTGGGTGCGCGCAGCGGATTGCACAGCACAGCGGCAAGCCGCCAACGGGCTGGTTATCGCCTTGGATATCGGAGACGCGGGTCACGCCGGATTTGCTGGCTGAGACGGGTTACGCCTACACGCTGAACTGGTGCCACGATGACCAGCCCCAGCCCATGCGCACGCGCAGCGGCCAGACCTTGTGGTCGATTCCCTACCCGCAGGAACTCAATGACATTCCGATGGTCGTGGCCCGCCAAATGGACGCGGTTGACTTTGCCAATATGGTGATCGATAACTTCGATGAGATGCTGCAGCAGTCGCGTCAACAGCCGCTGGTGATGGGGCTGGCGCTACACCCCTACATCGTGGGGCAGCCCTACCGCTTGCGGCATTTGCGCCGGGCTCTGGAGCATATTGCGCGTGCGCGCGATCAGGGCTTGGTGTGGATGACAACGCCGGGGGCGATTTATGACCACGTGCAGGGGATGAACCCCTGAGATTTACGCGCTGCGGCGCGGGGTCATCGGGCCGCGGCCTTCGATGTGGCGGAAATTGATACGGCCTTTGGACAAATCGTAGGGCGAGAGTTCCAGGGAAACCCGGTCGCCCGCCAAAATGCGGATGTGGTTTTTGCGCATTTTTCCGGCGGAATAGGCAATGAGCTGATGTCCGTTATCCAGTGTGACGCGGAATCGGGTGTCGGGCAAAACTTCGTTGACCACGCCCATCATCTCAATTAACTCTTCTTTTGCCATTCAAGCTTCCTGAAAAAAATAACCACGAACTATATCATGGCCTCAGACGGTTACAATGGAATAAAAAACTAAGATCGACTCTATTTACGAATGTTGATTGCTGTTTTTTAGACTTAATTAGCGGTTGCTGCCTCAATACAAAGTAAACGAGCATAAAAATGACCCTTGACAAGTTCGATAAACATATTTTGGATGTGTTGCAAAACGAGGGCCGTATCAACAACCAGGACCTTGCAGACCGCATAGGTTTATCGGCCTCACCGTGCCTGCGCAGGGTGCGGGCGCTGGAAGATTCGGGCCTGATCACCGGGTACCGCGCGCACTTAGACGCGCGCAAACTCGGCTTGTCGCTAATGGCGCTTACGCACATCTCTATGGACGTGCACACACCCGAGCGCTTTGCCCATTTCGAAGGATCGGTCGCGGTATTACCCGAGGTTTTGGAATGTCTGCTGATCACCGGACAGGACGCCGATTACCAGCTCAAAGTCATCGTGCGCGACATGGACCATTACCAGGACTTGCTGCTCAACAAAATCACCCGCATCGACGGCGTGACCGGCGTGCATTCGAGTTTTGTGATGCGCCGCGTCATCGACAAAACCCGCCTGCCCGTGTAACTCCGCTTCTTTGCGAGCGGTTTAACGCGCGTCAGGGAGTTCGATTTTGACTTCGAGTACTTCCAGGTTGTCGTGACGGTCCAGGTTGACCTTGATATCTTTGACATCAATTTTGATGTACTTGCTAATCACAGCAATCAGGTCACGCTGAAGGTCCTGCAAATAGTCGGGCTCGGCGGCATTGCGGCCGCTGCGCTCGTGTGCAAGGATCAACTGCAGTCGCTCTTTGGCAACGTTGGCAGTTTGTTTCTTTTCTCCCAACAGAAAAGACAGAAATGACTTCATTTATTTTCCACCAAACAGACGTTGGAGAAAACCCTGCTTCGGGGCTTCTGTGAAACGCATCGGCACGTCTTGGCCTAAAAAGCGGCTGATCACATCTTTGTAGGCTTCTGCGACGTTGCTGCTCTCCACATGCACCACTGGAATGCCTTGGTTGGATGCTTGCAAAACAGCATCGCTTTCCGGAATGACGCCAATGAGCTTGATGCGCAAAATATCCTGTATGTCTTCCAAGGACAGCATTTGCCCCAGGTCCACGCGCGCCGGGTTGTAGCGGGTGATCAGCAAATGTTCCTTGATGGGTTCTTTGCCTTCAATCGCGCGCTTGGTCTTGCTGGCCAGCATGCCTAGGATGCGGTCTGAATCACGCACAGAAGATACTTCCGGATTGGTCACCACCAAGGCTTCATCCGCAAAATGCATGGCCATCAGCGCACCGGTTTCGATACCTGCAGGTGAATCACACACGATGTACTCGAATCCCATTTCGGCCAGGTCAGTTAAGACTTTTTCTACGCCGTCCTGGTGCAGGGCATCTTTGTCGCGGGTTTGCGATGCAGCGAGAACAAACAAGTTGTCACATTGCTTGTCCTTGATCAGGGCCTGGTGCAAATTGGCTTCACCTTGGATCACATTGATCAGGTCGTACACCACGCGGCGCTCGCAACCCATGATCAGATCGAGATTGCGTAAACCGACGTCGAAGTCGATCACAGCGGTTTTGTGGCCACGCAGTGCCAATCCCGCCGCAAAGCTGGCGCTGGTGGTGGTTTTTCCCACCCCGCCTTTTCCTGAAGTTACAACGATAATTTTTGTCATGGATCTCGCTTGGTTAAATAAATGGATTCAGGGCGTTAAGGGTTCAATCAGCAATTTTTCCTGGTTGTCATCGCTCAATCGGATTTGCGCTGGTTTGCCCAGTACATCGCTTCCAAAAGGTTTTTCCGCTGTGCGGTAAATACCCGCCACGGACACCAGTTCCGCTTCCATCGCAAGAGCAAAAATACGGGCTTTGGTATTGCCTTTTGCACCTGCCATGGCTTTGCCGCGCAGTGCTGCATAGACATGGATATTGCCGTCGGCGACCACTTCAGCACCACGGTTTACCATGGACAAAAGGATCAAATCGCCACCTTTGGCGTAAATTTTTTGCCCCGATCGAATCGGCTTGTCAATGACCATGGTGGACACCGGTGCAACGGTGATAGCGGCTTCTTTTTGCAGCACGGCAGGCGCTGCAGCTTGGGGCTTTACCAAGGGCGCGGGTACATACATTTCATGCGCCTCAACCAGGCCCAAACGCCGTGCCTCCAGCAGGCTTGCTGGTGGCGCATTACGAACCGCTACAGCGATCAATTTGCATTGGCGTAAAACAGCAACCAGCTTCGGCAAGTCAGGGACATCACTGTCTGCAAGCAACTGTCCGTAATCGATTACCAAGGCATCTTCGTTAAAAAAATCTGGACTGGTACTCAGTGGTCCGAATTGCGACAACAACTGCAATTCCACGGCTTTCAAATCACCAGTTTTCAGCAGCAAAGCGACTAGAGGTAAATCCGCACTTTTGATCTCAAAAGCCACGGGCTTTTGGTTGTTGTTTTTTGCGGCTGCAGCGGTTGGCATCAAAGACTGGTTTTTCGAACCGGAAAACCCGGGTTGCTCGTTCACAAAGATTTTACTTGATGGCATTTTCAAGGCAGGTGTTTTGTTGGGTGCCTTACGTTTGTCTTTCTACTAACAAGGTTTGAAAATTAAAAGATAAAAGTAGTTGTAGTAGATAGAGCATGGCGACAATTGTGGGTAAGTCGCTTTTGTTCTTTTTTATCAAGGCTTTGGAATTTTGAATGCAATGCTTGTACAGTGCTTCAACCGTGCGCATGAATGTGCATAAGTCCGTAAGCTGCAAAAACTGTGTGAATAAGTTGAAGTTGTTCACCAACTTATCCCCAACGTAAATCCCACTGAGTCGTCCACCTTTTGTTGCACCAGCAATCCGAATCAAAACTATTGCTGCTGGCTGCGGTGCTGTCTGTCGCCGCTGCGGTTTCCCTGGGCGTAACACGCTTTGCATATGGTTTGTTGTTGCCAGCGATGCGCGACGATCTGGCGTGGTCCTACACCCTCTCTGGTGCCATGAATACCAGCAATGCCTTGGGCTACTTCATTGGAGCGCTGGTGACCAGCCGTGTGATGGGCTTGTGGGGGCCTGGACGGACTGTTATATGGGCGGGCTTGTTGGCCGCTTTTTTGATGTTGATTCCCGGGTTTTTTGTGGATTCCACGGTTCTGATCGTCCAGCGCCTTATTGCAGGCATTTTGAGTGCTTTGGTTTTTGTATCGGGGGGCATTCTGGCTGCGCGTATGGGTTCGCGGCAAGCCGAACGCGCGGGTTTAATTCTGGGTTTGTACTACGGCGGCACCGGTGCTGGCATTGTGGTGTCTGCCTTGTTGGTTCCATGGATTCTGGATAGCGCGCAGCTGCCGCTTGCACCCTGGGTCTTGGCATGGTGGGCACTGGCGCTGGTCTGCTTGGTGATGGTGGCCATGCTGCGCTGGCCAGTCAAAGTATTGGCTGCGTGGGAGGCGGACAGTGCAGCGGCTGCGGAACCAGCCCAACCGTTGGCCTGGTGGCCGATGCGCTACGCCTTATCGGGCTACGCCCTGTTTGGGCTGGGCTATATCGGTTACATGACTTTCGCGGTGGCTTTGTTGCGTGAACACGGCGCCAACAGCGCGGAAGTGGCCTGGTTTTATGGCATTTTGGGCGTGATGGTAATGGCATCTTCCCGCATCTGGGCTGGCTTGCTGAACACACACCGTGGTGGTGGCGCATTGGCGCGCTTGAATGCACTGTTGGGTTTTGCTGTCGTTCTGCCCACGCTCACCGACAACTTCTATGTCTTTGTGCTGTCCGGCGCATTGTTTGGCGCGGTGTTTTTGAGCATCGTGGATTCGACCACCGCCTTCGTCCGGCTGAACTTCCCCGCCGCTGCGTGGTCTGCGGGAATTGCTGCGTTTACCGTGGTGTTTGCTGTCGGCCAGGTGGTGGGGCCGCTGGCCGTGGGCTGGGTGGCCGATAGCCATGGCGGCTTGGTGCGCGGCTTCTTGTATTCGGCGCTTGCCCTGTGGATTGGAGCAGCTTGTGCCGGGCTACAAAAACCAGTGGCGCATGACGCTCCCGGGCCTCAGGTTTTGTAAGACGGATCCAGCCGTTCCACTTTGCGCAGCATCGCCGGCCAGGCGAAATCGCCGCCGACTTTGCCGCCATCGGCTTCCAACATGGCCGCCACCCCTGCCGTAATCGCCGGATTCACATGCACCAGCGGGCCACCGCTTTGCGCGCTGATTTGGATTTGGCAGCTCGCCTCGAAGTTGAACATCAGCACAAAGGCCTCGGGGATAGATGCGCCCACCACCAGCAAGCCGTGGTTGCGCAGCATCAAGTGGCTGGCGCGCCCCAGGTCGGCTTGCAGGCGCGGCTTCTCGTCGTCGCGCAGCGCCACCCCTTCGTAATCATGGTAGGCCAGCGAGGCCAGCACATAGGTGGCTTGCTGGCTGATGGGCAGGATGCCGCAGGCCTGCGCGCTCACCGCAACCCCGGCGCGGGTGTGGGTGTGTAAGACGCAGCCCGCGTCGCCCCGCGCGGCGTGGATCGCGCTGTGGATCACAAAACCCGCCGGGTTCACGGGGAAGGGTGTGTCTATAACGGCGTTGCAATTCTGGTCAACCTTGACCAGGCTGCTGGCGGTGATTTCCTCGAACAACAGTCCGTACGGGTTGATTAAAAAGTGGTGTTCCGGTCCGGGCACCCGCGCGCTGATGTGGGTGTAGATGAGGTCGGTCCACCCATAGGCGGCGACCAGGCGGTAGCAGGCCGCGAGATCGACCCGCAGCTGCCACTCTGCGGGGCTGACTTCATCTTTGAGTGAACGGATGTGCATGCGGGGGGCTCCTTGGATGCGCAATGGTAGCCAAGCCGCTGCGCCCGGGCGTTGGGGTCACCCGTAAAATTGACTGCCCCCCGCTGTAAAACCCAAGGACCCCATGCTGTACCCGGAACACTTTGATGTCATCGTTGTCGGCGGCGGCCATGCCGGCACCGAGGCGGCGCTGGCGTCCGCGCGCATGGGATGCAAAACCTTGCTGCTGACCCACAACATCGAGACCCTGGGGCAGATGAGTTGCAACCCCTCCATCGGTGGCATCGGCAAAGGCCATCTGGTCAAAGAGGTCGACGCCCTGGGCGGCGCGATGGCTTTGGCTACCGACGAGGCCGGCATCCAGTTTCGTATTCTCAATTCCAGCAAAGGCCCCGCCGTGCGCGCCACCCGCGCCCAGGCCGACCGGGTTTTGTACAAGGCGGCGATCCGGCGCATGCTGGAAAACCAGCCCAACTTGAGCCTGTTTCAACAGGCGGTCGATGATTTGTTGTTGGAGGGTGACCGGGTGGTGGGCGCGGTGACACAAATCGGCATCACCTTTCGCGCCAAAACCGTGGTGCTGACCGCCGGGACTTTTCTGGACGGCAAGATCCATGTGGGCCTGAATCATTACGGCGCCGGTCGCGCGGGCGACCCCGCAGCGGGGCGCCTGAGTGCGCGGCTCAAAGAGCTGCAGCTGCCACAGGGGCGGCTCAAAACCGGTACGCCGCCCCGTATTGACGGCCGCAGCATCGACTTCTCCCGCTGCCAGGAACAGCCTGGCGACGGCATGCCCGGCGGCATGGGCGCGCAACTCCCGGTGTTCAGTTTCATGGGCCGCGCCAGCCAGCACCCGGCGCAGCTGCCCTGCTGGATCACGCATACCAACGCGCAAACGCATGCCATCATCCGCAGCGGCCTGGACCGCAGCCCCATGTTCACCGGAAAGATCGAGGGCGTGGGCCCGCGCTACTGCCCCAGCGTGGAGGACAAAGTCCACCGCTTTGCCGACAAAGAAAGCCACCAAATCTTCCTGGAGCCTGAGGGCCTGATGACGCACGAGTACTACCCCAATGGCATTTCCACCAGCCTGCCATTCGATATCCAGCTCGCGCTGGTGCGCAGCATGCAGGGGCTGGAGAACGCCCACATCCTGCGCCCCGGCTACGCCATTGAATACGATTACTTTGACCCGCGCGCCCTCAAGCGCAGCTTTGAGACGCGCCAGATTACCGGCCTGTTTTTCGCTGGCCAAATCAATGGCACTACCGGTTATGAAGAGGCCGCCGCACAAGGTTTGTTCGCCGGGGTGAACGCCGCTTTGCAAGCCGGCGCCCAAACCCAGTGGACAGGCGACACCTGGCTGCCCGGGCGTGACGAGGCCTACATCGGCGTGCTGGTGGATGACCTGATCAGCAAAGGTGTGAACGAGCCCTACCGCATGTTCACCAGCCGCGCCGAGTACCGATTGCAATTGCGCGAAGACAACGCCGACGCACGGTTGACCGAGGCGGGTCGCAAATTGGGCTTGGTCGACGACGCCCGCTGGGATGCGTTCAGCCGCAAGCGGGACGCGGTTTCACGTGAAACAGAGCGCCTGAAAACCACCTGGGTCAGCCCGCAAAAGGTGCCGCTGGCAGATGCGGTGGC
Source organism: Comamonadaceae bacterium (assembly GCA_947469815.1). Taxonomy (GTDB): domain Bacteria; phylum Pseudomonadota; class Gammaproteobacteria; order Burkholderiales; family Burkholderiaceae_C; genus Allorhodoferax. The sequence continues at coordinate 10,000 of CANIRI010000043.1, forward strand.
GCTGCTGGGTAAGCCGATGGAGCACGAATACACCCTCATGGACTTGCTGCGCCGCCCGGGCGTGGCGTATCGGGATTTAATGCGCCTGAAAGACGGCGCGTTTGCCAACCCGGCTTTGTTGGAGCCGGCGGCGCAGGATGACGCCGAGTTATTGCGGCTAGCCATCGTGGAGCAGGTGGAGATTGCGGCGAAGTATTCCGGTTACATCGACCGCCAGCGCGAAGAAGTGGCCCGCGCCGCGCACTATGAGAGCCTGCGTCTGCCGCCCGAGCTCGATTACCTGCAGGTCACGGCCTTGAGTTTTGAGGCCCGCCAGCGCCTGAGCCAGCACCGGCCCGAGACCCTGGGCCAGGCTTCACGCTTGTCCGGCATCACGCCAGCCACGATTTCCCTCTTGCTGATCCACCTGAAAAAAGGGAGCTTCAAAGGTTTTGCCCGCTTGGGCACGGTGGCCGATGAGGGCGTGGAGCTGGACGGTGGTGTTGATATGGCTGCCGACGTGGCCGATGCGGTAGGCAGTTTGACGCCCGGCGTGGAGGCGCTTTGACCCCCTCGGCGCAGGAGGCGCCGTTGCGTGCCGGCTTGGCCGCGCTGTCTTTGGAGTTGTCGGCAGTCCAGGTACAGGGCTTGTTGGACTACGCGGCGCTGATCGCGAAATGGACCCAGGTCTACAACCTCACCGCACTGCGCGACCCGCCGTCCATTTTGAGCCACCATATTTTGGACAGCCTGGCGGTGCTCCCGCCACTGCAGGCCCACATCGCGGCTACCGCTTGCGATGCGGTTTTGGATGTGGGCTCCGGCGCGGGCCTGCCCGGTGTGGTGATCGCCTTGTGTTGCCCGGGCTTGCGGGTGGACTGCGTGGACACCGTGGGCAAGAAGGCCGCTTTTATCCAACAGGCGGCGCTGTCGCTGAAGCTGCCTCTGCTGCGTGGTGTGCACGCGCGGGTGGAGCAGCTGGCCGGGCAATACCCTTTGATCACCTCGCGTGCATTCGCGTCCCTGGCCGATTTTGTGACCGCCACCAGCGCACAGTTGGCCCCCGGCGGCGTCTGGATGGCGATGAAAGGCCAAACCCCGGACGCCGAAATCGCCGCCTTGCCCGCAGATATAGAGGTGTTTCACGTGGAACCCTTGGTGGTGCC
>CANIRI010000044.1 GCA_947469815.1 Comamonadaceae bacterium
ACACCCAGAATTTCGCCGGCATGCAGGGAAAACGAAGCCGATTGCAGCTTGCCCGAAGTGGCCAGGGCTTGCGCACCCAGCACCTCGGCGCCCTGGGCCTGGCCCGCCTCGGCGCGCGCCGCCTTGTTGTGTTCGAGTTTGCGGCCCACAATCATTTCAATGACCTGCGCATCGGTGAACTCGGACACCGCGCCGCTGGCAATGTGCTGGCCGTTGCGCAGCACGGTCATGCTGTCGCAAAAGCTGCGTACCTCGGGCAGGCGGTGGGTGATAAAGACCACGGTCACGCCTTTGCGCTTTTGCGCGGCGATGAGTTCGCCAATCCATTGCACGTCAGTGCCAGAGAGTGTGGAGGTGGATTCGTCCAGCAAGAGGATGCGGGGTTCGCGCAATAGCGCGCGGGCAATTTCCAGTTTTTGCTGAATCGCCAAGTCGAGGTTCTGTATTTCTTCGTGCAGGTCCACGGCATGCAGGCCCAGTTCATCCAGAAAGGCCCGGATGCGTATGCCTGCGGCGCGGCGGTCGACGATGCCCAACCAGTTGGTCGGTCCGTAGGGCAACAGGAGGTTGTCAAGAACCGTCAGGTCCTTGATGTGCGTCATTTCCTGGAACGCAGTATGTATGCCCAAAGCGTGCGCCGCTTTGGGGTTGCGGATGCTGACGCGTGTGCCCAGCACCTGAATCTGTCCGCTGTCGGGTGTCACCAGCCCCGCCAGCAGTTTGACCAGCGTCGATTTGCCGGCCCCGTTCTCGCCTAGCAGCGCGTGGGCGCTGCCGCGTGCGATGGTGATGGACACATCGTCCACCGCCCGGGTGGCTCCGTAGGACTTGCAGATCTGCTGTATCTCGATCGCTACGGGCTGATCGATACCCGTAGGCTGTCCCCAAGCTGTCATGGTCTTTACCTTGCGCGAGGTGCACCGCAGGTCGTATGACCCGCGGCGCACCGGTTTTCTATCCTTTACTCAGGTTGTCCGAGCAATGCGGCGTCCAAGCCGATTTCGGGTGTTTCCGGAGAATAAATCGCAGCGAACCATCCGGGGTTGGAGACCAGCGCGGGTGGGAATGCGTTGCAACCCGCAGCCATTTCTGCCCAGGTGCCTTCCTTGCAGTATTTGACGGTGTCGCTGCTCACAATGGGCAAGGGCAGCTTGATATCTTTGGGGATGGTCTTGCCTTCGAGCTTTTGCACCGCCAGCTTCAGCGCGTAGGCACCGGAGTACGGTGGCGAAGCGTAGGAAATACGCGGAGCGCCCATAGGCGCATAGGTGCCGTTGGCACCCTCCACTGCGGTTCCGACTGGCAGCATCTGGATGCGTCCGCCGTTGGAGCCTTCACCTGCGCAAGGCTTGAGCTGGTTGGTCTTGGCACCGGCTTCGATTTGCATGGTGTTGGCGGTGTAGCAGCCGGCTTGCATCCACAGGCCGTCGATCTGGTCCCATTTTTTGGTGGCCAGAATTTTGGACAGCTCGGTACGGGCAACTGCTTGGCTCCACATGCCGGGGGCTTCACCCACGATTTTGATGCCGGGGTGCTTGGCGAAGACTTCTTTGGCAGCCTTGGTGCGCAGGGTATCGACCGAGACGCCGGGAACGCCGGTGATCACCACGATGTTGCCCTTGCCGTTGAGTTTGTTGGACAGCCATTCGGCGGTCACGCGTCCAGCTTCTTCCTGGTCAATGCTGACGTTGTAGGCGCATGGCTCGCTGATTGCGCCGTCGTAGGCAATGATCATCACGCCCTTGTCGCAGGCGTTTTTGACGGCTGCATTCAGTGCGGTGGGTGAAATCGGGTAGACCACGATAGCCTGGGCACCTTGCTGCACCATGGCGTTGATCTGCTGGATTTGCCGTTGCGCATTGGGCCCGGCGACCTGCACCTTGAGGTCGACCTTGTTCGCGAAGTTCTTGTGCGCGGCCATGGCTTTGACCATATTGGCCGCCTCGGCCTGCCAATCGTTGCCGATATAGCTCATGGACAAAAATATTTTGAATTTCTGGTCTGCCGCGTGGGCAACGGGCGCGAGCAGGGTGCCGATGGCGACTGCCGCAGTGCTGAGCGTGAGTGCCCATTTGGACTTGCTGTGTTTCATGGTGTCTCCTGGTTAGGTGTTTGGATGCTCGGTGAAAGAGGCTGAGTGAGCGCTGGCATGATATCTGTGTGATCACAGATATTGGTAAGTGTTTTCCCTGATGACTGATGCTGGAGCGGTGGCGCTGTGAAGACCTGGTGGGCGCTCTTCACCCTATGTCCTGCGCATTTTTCCAGTGAAATCCCTAGGTTTGATCGGAACCCAGGCGGTTTTTGGCGTGCGTCCTATAAGATGCAACGCAAGCCCGGAGCGAAACGACCGAGGTGAATAAAATTTTTGTGATCACACTTTAAAGTTGGCGCTACACCCACCATGACCACGTCCATCAGCAACTTGGTGACGCCTTTGCAGCGCAAGACCATGAGCCTGGAGGTGCATAAACAGTTGCGCACCTTGTTGATCGGCGGGCGGATGATGCCCGGCGAGCAGATTTCTTTGCGCAGTACCGCCGAGGCCTTGGGTGTGAGCGTGATGCCGGTGCGGGAGGCCGTGCAGCGCCTGGTGGCCGAGCAGGCGCTGGAACTGGCGCCCAACCGTACCTTGCGCGTGCCCACCATGTCGGCTGACCAGTTCCGCGAGATCACCCGCATCCGCATCAACCTGGAGGGACTGGCTGCGGCCACCGCCGCGCTGCGCTTGACGCCGGAGGGGATTGAAAAAATAGAAGATGCCAACGCCGATTTTTCACGCGAGATTGCCAAGGCCAAGCCCGACGGCCCGCGGCTGATTCGCTTCAATATGGAGTTCCATTTCGGCGTCTACCAGGGTGCCGAAATGCCCATGCTGCTGCGCATGATCGAAGACCTGTGGTCGCGCATAGGCCCCATCCTCAATTACGACCTCCAACGCGGCTCGCGCCGCCTGCAGGAGCGCGAACCGGTCGACCACCATGATCGCCTGCTAGCCGCCATCAAACAACGCGACGCTGCTGCGGCGGCCGAGGCCCTGCGCGGCGATATTCAGACGGCCGCCGATTTCATCGTGGCAACCAAACTGCTGCCGGCTGCGGAAGTGGATGCGGTGGCAAACGCCGCATAAACCGCCGCCGCTCTTTTTGAAGTCGGTCCAGCACGGGTAAGGCCCGGGCGCAGACCCATGTGAATCTATGATGCAAAAAAATACACACAAAATCGTCATCGTCGGCGGGGGAGCCGGCGGCCTGGAACTCGCTACCCGCCTGGGCAAAGCCTTCGGGCGCGGCACACAGGCCCATATCACCCTGGTCGACAAAAACCGGACCCACATCTGGAAACCCAAACTGCATGAAATTGCCTCCGGCAGCATGGACTTTGGCGACCATGAGGTCGGTTACATGGCGCAGGCGCACTGGAATCACTTCACATTCCGCATCGGCGAGCTCAAAGGGCTCAACCGCCAAACCAAGACGATTGACCTTGCCCCGTATATCGACAGCGACGGGCTGCCGGTCACACCGATCCAGCAAATTAGCTACGACACCCTGGTGATTTGCATCGGCAGCCTGAGCAACGACTTCGGCACCCAGGGCGTGCAGGAATATGCCCTGCGCCTGGAGACGCAAAACGATGCCAAGCAGTTCCACTCCAAGATGGTGAATGCCTGTATCCGCGCGCACACCCAGACCGCCGACATCCACCAAAGCCAGTTGCATGTGGCCATCATCGGCGCGGGTGCGACGGGCGTGGAGCTGGCCGCCGAGTTACACCGCACGACGCGCGAGGTGGTGGCTTTCGGCTTGGACCGGATTGACGCGGACAAGGACATCAAGGTCAGCCTGATCGAGGCGGCCGACCGCATCCTGCCGGCCCTGCCGCCGCGCCTGTCTGCGGCAAGTGAGGCCTTGATCACGCGCCTGGGTGTGCAGGTGCTGACGCAGGCCAAGGTCACGGAAGTGATGGCCACTGGGGTGCGTCTGGCCGATGGGCGGGTGGTGGAGTCCGAGCTGGTGGTGTGGGCCGCGGGCGTGAAGGCGCCGGACTTTTTGAAGGACTTGGGCGGCCTGGAGACCAACCGCATCAACCAGTTGGTGGTGAAGGACACCCTGCAAACCACGCGCGACCCCGACATCTTTGCGCTGGGCGACTGCGCGGCCTGCCCCTGCGGTGACGCGGCCGGTGGCCGCGGCGGTATGGTGCCCCCGCGTGCGCAGGCGGCGCACCAACAGGCCTCGCATCTGTTTCAGCAAATCAAGCGCCGCTTTGCGAACAAGCCGCTCAAGCCCTACCATTACAAGGACTTCGGCTCGCTGGTTTCCCTGGGCAAATTCAGCACCGTAGGTAACATGATGGGCGGCTTGATTGGCAACAACCTGATGATCGAGGGTTACTTCGCCAAGATGATGTACCTGTCGCTGTACAAGTTGCACGAGCTGGCGATACACGGGTTTTTAAAAACCACCCTGTACACGCTGGCCCGCATGATCACCAAGCAAACCAACCCGACGGTGAAGTTGCACTGAGCCCGGGGCGCTGCGAAGGCATCGCCAGCCATTCGCCACATTCAGTTTTTCTGAATCTATTGCTAGAAAATTCTTAATTTACTTAGTCGACGTGGCTTTTTACATTCCAGCATTCCGCGTTACTTTTCTATTAGGAGATAGCCATGGCAGGTCGTAATTTTCTGTTTGTTCCCGGTCCCACCAACATCCCAGACCGCATCCAGCGCGCGATGGTTGTCTCCATGGAAGACCACCGTTCCCCCCATTTCCCCGTCTTGACCAACACCATCATGGCGGGTCTGAAGAACGTCTACCGCACCAAAGTCGGCACGCCCTTCGTTTTTCCATCCTCCGGCACCGGCTGCTGGGAAGCAGCTTTGACCAACACCCTGTCGCCCGGCGACACGGTGCTGGCCTCGCGCTTCGGGCAATTCAGCCACCTTTGGATCGACATGTGCGAGCGCCTGGGTCTGGATGTGCAGATCGTGGATTGCGAGTGGGGCACCGGCGTGCCGCTGCAGCAGTACGCTGACATCCTGAAGGCTGACACGCAGCACCGCATCAAGGCCGTCCTGGCCTGCCAAAACGAAACCGCCACCGGCGTGGTGTCTGACATTGCCGGCGTGCGCGAGGCCCTTGACGAAGCCAAGCACCCCGCGCTGCTGTTCGTCGATTGCGTGTCCTCATTGGGTTGCATCGACTTCCGTTTTGATGATTGGGGCGTGGACATGGCTGTCTCCGGCTCGCAAAAGGGTTTCATGCTGCCCGCTGGTCTGGGCATTTTGTGCGCTAGCCCCAAAGCGCTGGCTATGTACCCGAACTCCAAACTCAAGCGTGCCTACTTTGACCTGGTCGACATGCAGCAGACCAACGCCAACGGCTACTTCCCCTACACCCCGGCCCTGTCGCTGATGTACGGTCTGGTTGAAGCCCTCAAGATGATCGAAGAAGAGGGCTTGGACCAGATCGTCGCCCGCCACCGCTACCTGGCCAAGGGCGTACGCGCAGCGGTCACCGAGGGTTGGAAGCTCAGCCTGTGCGCCAAAGAGGAGAAGTGGTACTCCGACACCGTGTCCGCCGTCATGCTGCCTGCCGGTATTGCTGGAACGGACGTGATTGCCCGCGCTTACCACCGCTACAACCTGTCGCTGGGCGGCGGTCTGTCCAAGGTGGCTGGCAAGTTGTTCCGCATCGGCCATCTCGGCGATATGAACGAGATCCATCTGATGGGTGCCATCACCGGCGCTGAAATGGCCATGCTCGATTGCGGTGTGTCCGTCAAGCCCGGCAGCGGCGCAGCAGCGGCCTCCGAGTTCTGGCGCAGCCACCCCGCCCCGAGCGGTCTGGGCCCACACCTCGCATTAGCCGAGCGTCAGGCTCTGGCACGCGCCTCGGCCACCACGACCGCAACCGCGCGCTAAAAACGCGCTCCGTCGCGCAACTGAACTTCTCAGTTGCCACAAAGCCCGGCTTTTTAGCCGGGCTTTGTCGTTTTTGGTGTCTAGATCCCGTAGGGCACGTGCTTCGACGCCGTGCAGGCAGAATCCAACGATTACTACACATCGTTGGAACGGGACGCCATGTCTTGGATTGCGCGCTGCCGCAAGGGCAGTTGGGTGCTGCTGGCCGCCTTGGCGGTCAGTACGCAGGCGTGGGCCTGGGGCTCGCAGGGACACCAGGTGGTGGCGGCCATGGCCTGGGAGCTGCTGCAGCCCGCCACCCGGCAAGAGGTCAACCGGCTGTTGGCGCTGGAGCCCGGCGAGACGCTGGAGTCGCTCTCGACCTGGGCTGACGAGCACCGCAACCCTGCCACCGGGCCGTGGCATTACGTCAACTTTCCCCGAGGCAATTGCCACTATGACGCGCAGCGCGACTGCCGCGACGGCCACTGTGTTGTGTCGGCGATTGAGCGTCAGCGCGCGGTGTGGGCGTCTAATGCCGACGACAAAACGCGCCTTAAAGCCCTGAAGTACCTGGTTCACTTGGTGGCTGACATCCACCAACCGCTGCACGCCGGCTACCGCGATGACCGAGGCGGCAACCAGTTCCAACTGCGCGCTTTCATGCGTGGCAGCAACCTGCACGCAGTGTGGGACAGCGGCCTGCTGCGTCAGGTCGATCTGGAGAACCAGGCTCTGGTGGCGCTGCTTGAAAAAATGCCGACGGGCAGCGTCAAACTCCAAGCCTCCATGGCCGAAGCGGCCGAAGAGTCCTGCCGCTTGGTCGCCGCGCCCGGCTTTTATCCGCCGGACCAGGTAGACCACGACTATTTCAAGCAGTTCTCACCGGTGATGTTGGCGCGCTTGGCCACCGCCGCGCGGCGTCTGGCCTGGATGCTCGATAACACCGCGCGCCAGCCCCGATCCTTTTGGTGAGATGGGGCTGAGCGTTCAGGCGCTCGCTTTGGACCGGTAGCCGCACGCGTCTACCACCCCACAGGCTCCGCATAGCGGCTTGCGCGCCTGGCACACATAGCGCCCATGCAATATCAGCCAATGGTGCGCATCAACCAAAAATTCTGCCGGTATCCGCTTCAACAGCTTGCGCTCCACTTCCAGCGGCGTCTTGCCCGGGGCCATTCTGGTGCGGTTACCCAGCCGGAAGATGTGGGTGTCCACGGCCATTGTCGGTTCGCCGAAAGCGACGTTGAGCACCACATTGGCGGTCTTGCGGCCCACGCCCGGCAGAGCCTCCAGGGCCTCGCGGCTACGCGGCACCTGCGCGCCGTGCTGTGCCACCAGAATCTCGCAGGTCTGCATCAGATGGCGGGCTTTGCTGCGGAACAAGCCAATGGTCTGGATGTGGCGCTCTAACCCGGCAAGACCCAGAGCAATGATTTTTTGCGGGGTATTGGCCACCACAAACAGGCGGTCCGTAGCCTTGTTCACCCCCACGTCCGTGGCCTGCGCCGAGAGCAGCACGGCGGCGAGCAGCTCGAACACGCTGGCGTAGTGCAGCTCGGTCTGCGGGTGTGGGTTGGCGTCACGCAGGCGGCTGAAAAAAGTGTGGATTTGGGCGGGTTTCATGCAGTGTGGGCTTCTCAGAGAGGGTCACAATAGGCGCTTTATTCGTTGCCTTTTCATTGGAAGATACCGCACATGTCCAGCCCAAGCGTTCTGCCGTCCACACTGTCCTTTGCTGACCGCCTCAGCAACGTCGAAACCTCGGCCATCCGCGAGCTTTTCAAGCTGCTGGGCAAGCCCGGCATCATCAGCTTTGCCGGCGGCTTTCCGGACAGCGTCATGTTCGACGTCGAGGGCATCCGCGAGGCCGCTAACGCCGCGCTCAGCCAGGACCCCGGCGCTGCTTTGCAGTACGGCGCGACCGAGGGCTACGGCCCGCTGCGCACGCAAATTGCCGACTTCATGCAGCAAAAGGGTGTGCCCGATCTCACGCCGGAGCAGCTCATCGTGACCACCGGCAGCCAACAGGCGCTGGACCTGCTGGGCAAGGTGCTGATCAACCCCGGCGACAAGGTGATCGTCGAAGGCCCGACCTTTCTGGCGACCATCAACTGCTTCCGCCTCTACGGCGCGAACCTGATCAGCGCGCCCGTGGACGGGCAGGGCGTGGACACCGATGCGTTGGAGCGGCTGATCGTGGAGCACCGGCCCAAGTTCGTCTACTTGATTCCCACTTTCGGCAACCCAAGCGGCGCGCTGCTCAGCTTGGCGCGGCGCCGTGCGGTACTGGAGATGGCGGTGAAGCACCAGGTTTTGGTGGTGGAAGACGACCCGTACGGCGACCTCTACTTCGGCGAGGCGCCACCGCCCAGCTTGCTGGCCTTGAGCAGCCAGGCGCCGGGCAGCCGGGCGCTGCTGGTGCACTGCGGCTCGCTGTCCAAGGTGCTGTCGCCCGGCCTGCGCGTGGGCTGGATGGTCGGCCCACCCGAGCTGCTGGCCCGCGCCACCATGTGCAAGCAGTTCAGCGACGCGCACACCAGCACCTTCGCCCAAGCCACCGCCGCCCAGTACCTGATGGCCGGCCGCATGCCGGCCACCCTGGCTACGGTGCGGGCGGTCTACGCCAAGCGCGCCCTGGCCATGGGGCAAGGGCTGCAGGCCGCGTTCGGCGAAGCGATGTCGTTCGTGCAACCCGAGGGCGGCCTGTTTTTCTGGGCCCGCCTGACCGGCGAAGGCGGCAAGCCCACCGACGCCGCAGCCTTCGCCCAGCGCGCCATCGCCCGCGGCGTAGCCTTTGTGCCGGGCACGCCTTTTTACTGCGCCAACCCCGACCCGGCCACGCTGCGCCTGAGCTTTGCCACGGTGGGCGAGGAAAAAATTGCCGAGGGGATTGGGCGGCTGGCGCTGGCGCTGGAGGGTTGAGCGCCGGATAGCGCAGTGCAAGCCTAAAAGGGTCCGGTTTCGGCCTGCGATCGATATCGCCAGTGATACTATTCGTTGCATGGGATCAGGGGACAAAATTATTAGTGCGATGCGCAATAACCCGCGCGACTGGGCTATGGCGAAGCTGCTTACTGTGGCCAGTCATTACGGCCTGGAGGTGCGAAGTGCCGGCGGTAGTCACCACGTGTTTTCGCATCCGTCGGTAAAGGATTCCTTGTCAGTTCCTGCCCGTCGCCCGATCAAGGCGATTTACGTCAAGCGCTTTGTCGCGCTGATTGATCAGATTCAGGAGTAAGCCGTGAACCTCAAGACCGTTGCCAAAGTTAAGCCCGTTTTTCCTTTCGAGTCGTACGCCTACTTTGTAAGCCCGATTCCGGCGGCAGACGGTGGCGGATTTATGTTCACCATGCCTGACCTTCCGGGCGTCATGGCAGATGGGGAGACCGAGGTTCAGGCGCTGGCCGATGGTCGCGAGGCCTTTATTGCCACCGTGAGCGCGATTGTGGATATGCGGCAGGAGGTGCCGGCCCCCGCGTTCAACTTGGATGACTTCGCGCCCGCCTCTGCGTCTGGCAAGGTGCTGGCGCGTTTGCCACGCTCCATGCACCGGCAGCTGGCTGCGCGGGCTAAGACCGAGGGTGTATCGCTGAATTCCTTGGTGCTGGCGTTCATCGCGGAGGGACTGGGGCGGCGTACGGTAGTGAGTGCTTGAGCGGATAGCAAATCCTCGTGATCGCGGGGTGTGTACCGACCGTCAATCCACGCGTAGCACTTCCAGCAACCGGTCCAAGCCGCCTTCGTTGATAGCAACCATGGCCTTCGCGCGTACCGCCGGTTTGGCGTGAAAAGCAACCGACAGGCCCGCCGCGCCCATCATGGGCAAGTCGTTAGCACCGTCGCCCATGGCGATGGCCTGGGCGGGAAGAATCCCCATGTCGGCGCAGGTCTGCAGCAGCATGCGACGCTTCTCTTCGCCGTTGCAAATGTCCCCCCAGGGCTGGTCAACCATGTGCCCTGTCAGCGCGCCGTCGGTGACTTCCAGCACGTTGGAGCGCGTCCAGTCGATACGCAGGCGATCACGCACGGCGTCGGTAAAAAATGTGAAACCACCGCTGACCAACAGGGTTTTGAGGCCGGCAGCCTGGCAGGCCTGCACCAGTTCTGCCGCGCCGGGGTTGAGTCGCAGGCGCTGGTCCAGCACCTGTTGCATTTGGCCCAGCGTTACCCCTGCTAGCAGCCGCACGCGCTGGCGCAGGCTTTCCTTGTAGTCGGCAACCTCGCCGCGCATAGCCGCCTCGGTGATCGCCGCCACCTCGGTCTTGCGCCCAGCCGCGTCGGCAATCTCGTCAATGCACTCGATGTTGATCAGCGTGGAGTCCATGTCAAAGGCGATGAGCTTGAAGTCCGCAAGGCGCAGGGGCGGGGTGAAGCCTTGGAGGACGAGGCCGTGGGAGGGGGCCATCATGTGCGGCTAGGTCGTCTCGACCAGCCAGTTTTCCAGCGCCAGGTCTGGTACGCGGCCGAAGTCGGCATCTGCGGTGATCAGAGTGGCACCCAATGCGAGGGCGTGGGCGGCGATGAGGGTGTCATTGGCACCGATGGGTGTGCCGGCTTTCTCCAGGTGGGTGCGTAGCCGGGCGTAATGGGGGCCGACGGCTGCATCCAGTGGCAGCACCGGCAGCTTATTCATCTGGATGTCGTAAGCGGTCTGCAGGCGGGATGTGCCATGCCGGGCTAAGCCAAACAGCAGTTCATATTGAACCACCACGCTCGTGACCAGCCTACAGTCAGGAAGGCGTTGGGCCCAGGCGCGCACGTTGGCGGTGATGGCGCCTGTGCGGTCTTTCATCAGTGCGCTGATGATGTTGGTGTCCAGCAGGTAGATGGAACCGGAGGTCATGGTGTGTCTGGGCCAAAGTTAATGTCGTCCAGCGGCAGTAACCCCTCATCCCCGATGTCCGGAAACTCGTCCTCGCAAGGCCCTAGCTTTGCCAACTCATCCAAAACCGCAAGCAATGCGGCGGCACTGCCTTTTTCCAGCTTGGGTTTTTGGGGCTCAATAATCAGTTTGTTGCCGTCGCGGTAAATGATGGCGTCCACCCCCGGCAACTCAAACTCCTTGGGGATGCGCACTGCCTGGTTGGCACCGTTCCTAAACAGCTTTACGGCCCTTGTGGGTGTGTCTACTGCGTAGGGGGCTATGCCTTCTGAATCAAATGTGCCAGGGGTGACGTTTGGTGTTGACATGGGCGACCTCCGGTTGAGCGTGGCTGTAATTTA
>CANIRI010000045.1 GCA_947469815.1 Comamonadaceae bacterium
GTGGACCATCCTGGCAGCCGTGGTGGCTTCGCTGCGCGCCTGGCATGCCTGCGACGTCCAGAGATGCTGCTCGAAGCCGCGACGCTGGCGCCGTTTTTCATCGGCGTTTGGGTACCCGTCGCACTTGATCTCCGGTTTTTGCGCGCTATCCGGTTGCTGCTGTTGATTCCCTCGCGCAGATTGGCGCGATCCCACTCTTTTATTGGCGACCTGTTGACACATGCGTGGCCGCTGACGCTGGCGGTAAGTCTTGCGCTCCTGGCCACAGCCATCACGCTCTATGGAGCCTTGCATGCCGTCAGCGGCAGCGCGTCGTGGGACCTCGCAGCGGCCTCGGGTAGCGGTCTTGCAGGCGCTGGACTGGCCTCCTGGAGCACACCGCTTGCATTGACCCTGGTTTTCGTGGTGGTGATGCTGTTGGTACTTTTTTCCGGGTTGTTGCTCACACAGCAGCGCGATGGGCCAAGCACCCGCCAGCGCTTCGGTGGGTCGGAATCCCTCCAGCCTACCTATCCGCAGACTGCGCACCCCTTAACGCTGCAAGCGGTCAACCCCATGCAGGTACTGGGAAAACCAGAACAGGCGCTTGCCCACTTCGACGTGCTGCTGGCGCAAATGCGTTACATCGGCGTTCTGACCGACCACGGGCAGTTGGAGTCGCTGGCCCGAGAGGGCCGGATCAGCAGTACGGACTACGCGGTCTGGCGGCATATCCAAGGCTACCCGCTGCATCCGCTGCAAGGTGGGTTTGGAGCGCAGTGGCGGGTACGTTACTCGCAACCCTTGTACAAACTCTTCACGCAGGCATCAACCCAGCGCTTGGATTGCTGAATCGCTTTGGCGTCCAGCTTTGCGGCTATCCGTTGGATGTCCTTGTACGCATCCGGATGACCCGCCGCGTCAGCAAGGCCGTACCAACGGTGCGCCATAGCCGGGTTTTTCTCGAACCCGAGGCCTTTCTCGTACATGGAACCGAGTTTGAATTGGGCCTTGGCAACACCTTGCGCGGCAGCCATGCGCAGCAAGCGATGGGCTTCCGGATAATTCAGCGGCACACCCTGACCAAAAGCATACATCTCCCCTAGCAGTGACTGGGCGTTGGGGTCGCCCGCCTCCGCCACATTACGCCATTTTTTGACGGCCGCAGGAAAGTCGCGGCGCTGGTAATCGGCATAACCGTCTTCCCAGTCACCGGCCACAGCAGCACCGGCCACAAAGCAAGCCAACATACAGACCGCACCAACGCGTTTCACGGACATACCCCATACCTCATGAAGAGAAAACCATTTTTCGAGCCCGATCTACAGGCGGAACACATGCGCGGTTCATTGTAGGTCGCCAGGCTATCGCGACGTATTTTTTACCGGTTGCCAAGCAAACGCTCCAGCGCCTGCTCCCGCGCGCGTGCCACGGCCAGGCCTATAGCCGGGCCTTTAGCCCCGCCAGCAATCGCTTCTGCGGCTACCGTGTCCGTGGCCACGGCAAGCGCCGCTGCCAAGGCGCTGCCGAGCCGTTCGGCCTGCGGGTAGGGGCTGTGGTCCCGGTTCAACCGGCCTCTCGCATCGCACGCGCACGCTTGCAAGACCGCAGCAAAGCGTTCCGGTTTACGCAGTGCGTCACAGCGCTCTAACAAGCGCAACAAGGCACCGGCTCCCAAGGTCTCGCTGCGGTGGATATGGCCGTGCTCGCGCGCCACCACCTCGGCCAATTCGGTGCAGGCAAGGGGCACGCGCAGGCGCTGTCCGATCCGGCGCAAGAGTTGCACGCTGCGTGCCTCATGGCCGATATGGCGCGGCAGCAGCGCGGGCGGCGTGGTGGCCTTACCCAGGTCATGCATCAAACACGCCCAGCGCACGTCCAGCGGTGCTGCTGCTGCGGCGGCTTGTTGCAACACCATCATCAGGTGCACGCCGGTGTCAATTTCCGGGTGGTGTTCCGCGCTTTGCGGTACACCCCACAAGGCATCGACCTCCGGCAGCAGCACCTGCAAAGCACCGCATGTGCGCAAAACATCCACCATGCGCTCAGGGTGCGCCTCCATCAAACCAGTCGCCAGTTCGGCCCACACTCTTTCTGGAACCAGCGCGGCAGCTTCACCGTCGCTGACCATCTCGCGCATCAGCACGGCGGTATCTGAGGCTGTCTGAAAGTCTGCGAACCGGGCTGTAAAGCGTGCCAGGCGCAGGATGCGAACCGGGTCTTCGCGAAAGGCATCGGTGCAGTGGCGCAGGGTGCAGGCCCGCAAGTCAGCCACTCCGCCAAAGGGGTCCACAACAGAGGCCGGGTCAAAGCTGCCGTCGGGGCCTACGTCCGTCGCGGCAACCGCCATCGCGTTGATGGTCAGGTCACGCCGTCCCAGGTCCTGCTCCAAGGTGACTGACGCATCGGCCTGCACCATAAACCCGCGGTAACCGGGCCCGGTCTTGCGCTCGGTACGGGCCAAGGCATATTCCTCGCGGGTATGGGGGTGCAGAAAAACCGGGAAATCGCGCCCCACCGGCTTGTACCCGGCGTCCAGCATGGCTTGTGGGCTGCTGCCAACCACAACCCAGTCGCGGTCCTGAACCGGCAGGCCCATCAAGGCATCGCGCACTGCGCCACCGACCAGGTAGGTTTGCATGGATAAATTATGGGCCCAGCCCGGGCCAGGCCTCAGGTATAGCGCTTGCTGCGCAAATTGTCTTTCATGCGGCTGAGCATCGGCTGCACGGTATTGGCGCCAATGCGCAAGGCAACCGTTGTGGCCAGCACGTCGATGATCAAGAGGTGCAACAGGCGCGAGACCATGGGGCTGTAACGGTCAAAGCCCTCGGGGTGGTCCGCGCTGAGGTGGATATGCCCGGCGCTGGCCAAAGGCGAGCCGCTGGCGGTGATGACGATGGTGGTTGCGCCGTTTTTGCGCGCGATGTCGCAAGCGTCCATCAGGTCGCGGGTGCGGCCCGAGTTGCTGATGATCAGCACGCAATCCCCTTTTTCCAGAATGGATGCGCTCATCACCTGCATATGCCCGTCGCTGTACGCGATGCTGTGTAAACCGAGGCGGAAGAATTTGTGTTGCGCGTCCTGCGCCACAACACCCGAATTGCCCACGCCGAAAAACTGAACTTGCCGTCCGGTTTGGAAGGCTGCAACCAATGCCGCAACAGCCTTGTCAATCTGGTTGCTACTCGCCTCGTTGCGGTATTTCAAAAACGCGGCGACGGTGTTGTCGATCACTTTGACGAGTACGTCTGCGGTCTTGTCGTCCGCGTCCACGCTGCGGTGGATGAAGGGCACGCCTTCGTTCACCGTACCGGCCAGTTTCTGCTTGAAATCGGACAGGCCGTTGTAGCCCACGCTGCGGCAAAAGCGCACCACCGTGGGCTTGCTGACATGCGCGCGGTCCGCCAGCTGCGCCACCGGCAGCATGGTGAACGCACGCGGATCGGCCAGACACAGCTTGGCGACCCGCTGCTCGGCGGGTGCCAGCGAGGGCAAACAGGCTTGAACGCGGTCCAACATGGTTTTACGACTCCTCGGCCCAACAATGGCCGTCACGGGCAATCATGGCGCTCGATGCGCTCGGGCCCCAACTACCGGCCGCATAGGGCCGTGGACCCTGGGAGTCCGCCGCCCAATGCTCAATCAGGGGCTCGACCCAGCGCCAGGCTTCCTCTTGCTCATCGCTGCGCACGAAGAGGTTGAGGCGCCCGCCGATCACGTCCAGCAACAGCCGCTCGTAGGCGCCGACCCGCTCGGAGCCGAAGCGCTTGTCAAAGTCCAGATCGAGCTGTACCGGCACCAGCGCGGCGGCAGCGCGGCTTTGCCGACCGGCCTGGCCCTGCGCCAGCAAGTGCAGCTCCAACCCGTCCTTGGGCTGCAAGTGGATCACCAGCTGGTTCGCGCTGTTGGCCGGGGCGTTGAAGATGGCGTGCGGCGTGGGCCGGAAGTTGACCACGATGCGCGCGTCGCGCCCGGCGAGGCGCTTGCCAGTGCGGATGTAAAACGGCACGCCCGCCCAGCGCCAGTTGGCGATCTCGGTGCGCAAGGCCACAAAAGTTTCGGTCTGGCTCTGCGGGTTCACACCCGCCTCTTCGCGGTACCCGGGTACGGCGGCGCCACCGGCGGTACCTTTGCTGTACTGCCCGCGCACCACATCGCTGGCCAGCGTCTGCGCTGTCCAGGGTTTGAGGGAACGCAAAACTTTGAGTTTTTCGTCGCGGATCGCGTCGG
Source organism: Comamonadaceae bacterium (assembly GCA_947469815.1). GTDB lineage: Bacteria > Pseudomonadota > Gammaproteobacteria > Burkholderiales > Burkholderiaceae_C > Allorhodoferax. The sequence continues at coordinate 4,213 of CANIRI010000045.1, forward strand.
CATGTGCGTTGATGGGCGGCTCCATGCCGATGGCACACAACAGCTGCAATGCGTGGTTTTGCACCATGTCGCGTAACGCCCCTGTGGTTTCATAAAACGCGCCCCGGCTTTCCACACCGAGGTCTTCCGCGATCGTGATCTGGATATTCGCGATGTGCTCGCGCCGCCACAGCGGTTCAAACAAGGCGTTGCCAAAGCGCAGCGCAAACAGGTTTTGCACCGCCGGTTTGCCCAGGTAATGGTCAATCCGGAATACCTGCTTTTCTTCGAAATAGCGGCGCACGGTCTGGTTGATCGCCCGGTTGCTGGCCAGGTCATGGCCGAGCGGCTTTTCCAGTACGACCCGGATATGGGGGGCGTTCAGGCCCACGGTGGCGAGTTGCTCGCAGACCATGGTGAACAGCGACGGTGCCGTGGCCACATACATCACCACGGTTTGCGCACCGCGGGCATTGAGGGTCTCGGCCAGGGCAGCGTAATCCGCGACCTTGGACAAGTCCATGGGAACAAATTCGAGCAGGGCTGCAAAGCGGGCGAATTCTTCGGCGCTGGGACGCTTGGCAAGCTCGACTTTGTCAAACCGGGCCTGGATCAAGGCGCGGTATTGTTCGTGGCTGTGTTTGTCGCGTCCGATGCCGATGATGCGCCCGCCCTCCGGCAGGGTTCCATGGCGAAAGGCCTGGAACAAAGCGGGCATGAGTTTGCGCCAGGCCAGGTCGCCGGTACCGCCAAAGAGAACAAGATCGAAGCTCATAATAGGACGAGAATAGAATCGCGGTTACATAATTTTCTAATTTTATTGTAACTTTGTTTCACGGCGCTGCGTTTTTTTGCTCCGTGGCGCGTTGGACCCATCACCCATCCCAGAACCAAGGACCGCTATGAACCAGCTCGACGCACTCAAACAGCACACCGTCGTGGTCGCCGACACCGGCGACTTCAAGCAGCTCAGCGCCTACCAACCACAAGACGCCACCACCAACCCCTCGCTGATTCTCAAGGCGGTGCAAAAGCCCGAATACGCGCCTCTGCTGAGCACCGAAGTCGCTGCCCACCGCGGTCGACCACTGGACGAGGTGATGGACCATCTGCTGGTGCATTTCGGCTGCGAAATCCTGGCCATCATCCCGGGCCGGGTATCCACCGAAGTCGATGCGCGCCTGAGTTTTGATACCGCGGCCACCGTTGCCCGGGGCAAACGCCTGATCGCCATGTACCAGGCCCAGGGCATCTCCAAAGACCGGGTGCTGATCAAAGTGGCCTCGACCTGGGAAGGCATTCAAGCCGCTGCGCAACTGCAGCAGGCCGGCATCCACACCAACCTCACACTGTTGTTCGCGTTTTGCCAGGCAGTGGCCTGCGGCCAAGCCAAGGTACAACTGATTTCACCGTTTGTCGGGCGGATTTACGACTGGTACAAAAAGTCTGCGGGCGCGGCTTGGGTAGAGGCCGACAAGGCCGCCGAAAACGATCCCGGCGTGCAATCGGTGGTGCAGATTTACAACTACTACAAACACCACGGCATCGCCACCGAAGTGATGGGTGCGAGTTTTCGCAACGTGGGGCAGATCACCGCGCTGGCAGGCTGTGACCTGCTCACAATCAGCCCTGATTTACTGGCTACTCTGGCCGCCAGCGATGCGCCGCTGCTACCCCGCTTGCACGCCCCGGCCGCACGGGCCATGGACATTGCGGCGGTGCACTACGACGAAGCGGGTTTCCGCTTTGCCTTGAACGAAGACGCGATGGCCACCGAGAAGCTCTCAGAAGGCATACGCGCATTCTGTGTCGACGCGATCAAACTGGAAAAGCTGCTGCTGGCGGCATGAAGCGCGCGCCAAAACCTCACAAGGAAAATCCTATGACCCGCATGCGTTGCGACCGCACTCCCGCCTGGGCCAGCCTGCAAGCCGCATACGACACGCGTGGACGTACATTCGATCTGCGCCAGGCGTTTGCTGCGGATCCGCAGCGCTTTACCCGCTTCAGCCAGCAAGCGCCCCACGTTTTCGGCGACCTGTCCAAAAACCTGCTGGACACGGCCACCGCACAATTGCTGCTGGACTTGGCCGAGCAATGCGGCGTGGCGGCGCATCGGGACGCGATGTTCGCCGGCGAGGCCATCAACAACACCGAGCAGCGCGCGGTCTGGCATGTGCTGCTGCGCACGCCAGCCAATGCACCCACCGCCAGCGCGCTGGAGGCGCAGGAGCTGGGCAAAGTCCACAGCACGCTGGATGCCATGCTGGCGTACGCTGAGCAGGTTCGCGCCGACGACGCGATCACCGACATCGTCAACATCGGTATCGGCGGCTCCGATCTGGGGCCGCAAATGGCGGTGCTGGCCCTGCAAGCGTTTGCCCATCCGCATAAGCGTTTTCACTTTGTCAGCAATGTGGACGGCCATGAGCTGGCGAGTACCCTGGCACGGCTGCAGGCCTCCAACACGCTGTTCCTGATTGCCAGCAAGACCTTCACCACCATCGAGACCATGACCAACGCGGCCTCGGCCAAGGCCTGGTTCACATCGCACGGCGGTACCGACATCGCCCGCCACTTTGCGGCACTCACCACCAATGTGGCTGCCGCCAATGCCTTCGGCATCCACACCACCTTCGGCTTTTGGGACTGGGTAGGCGGCCGTTATTCGCTGTGGTCAGCCATCGGCTTGCCGATCGCCATGGCGATCGGCGCAGCCGGGTTCCGCGAATTTTTGGCCGGTGCCCACGCGATGGACGGGCACTTTCGCAGCGCGCACCTGGCGGCGAATCTGCCGGTGCGCATGGGCTTGCTGGACGTCTGGTACCGCAACTTCCACCATTTCAGCAGCCGCTCGGTCGCCCCCTACCACAGCGCCCTGCGCCGCCTGCCCGCCTACCTGCAGCAGCTGGAAATGGAGAGCAACGGCAAGCGGGTTGACGCCAGTGGCGAGGCGCTGCCCTTCGGTACATCACCGGTGCCCTGGGGTGAGTCGGGCACCAACGGCCAGCACGCTTATTTCCAAATGCTGCACCAAGGCACCGACGTGGTACCGGTGGAGTTTGTGGCGGTCAAAAAAGCCCGCCATACGCTGACAGGACACCACGATTTGCTGCTGGCCAATGTGCTGGCGCAAGCGCAGGCGCTGATGCAGGGCAAGACCGACAGCGGCGGCCACCAACATTTCCCCGGCAACCGACCGAGCACGATGCTGGTTCTCGACGACCTCACGCCCGCCGCTCTGGGCGCCTTGATTGCACTGCAGGAACACCGCGTCTTTGTCAGTGGCGCGCTATGGGGTATCAACAGCTTTGACCAATGGGGCGTGGAACTGGGCAAGGTGCTGGCCAAAGACATTGCGCCGCGCATGCGCAGCGGCGACGCCAGCGGGCTGGACGGCTCCACCGCAGGGCTGTTGCAGATGCTTCGCCAGCCCTGAGCAAGTCGGGGGGCATGCCCCTGTCAGCGCTTAGGCGGGGGCGCAGCGAAGTCAGCTTTAACCCGCCCCTTAAGCTCCAAAATTTGGCTCACGTCGTCGTACAGCATGGAGTCGGCCCGGAACCGGTTGCGTCCGTATTCAATATCCACCGGCAAATGGGATTTGGCGATTCCAGTTTCGGTAAAAACATGCAGAAATTCGCTACGGTACACGGCGCGCTGACGCGGTGCTTGGCCCGCAAGCTGCAGCTCCGGCCGCAGCACCTGCGCCGAGCCCATCAGTTGCATTTCCGTCGCCTCTTCATTGGTCAAACTGCGGCGAGCTTGCGCGAGCATCACGACACCACCCGCGCCATAACTTTGGCCTTTAAAGCCTTCGATTTCGGTCCATTTGGTATCAGGGAAATGTCGACCTGAAGCCCCTTGAACCTGGCGTACCACCTTGCCATTGGCATCAAAAGACTGGGCGGAAAAAGAATGCAGGTAATAGTCGGGGGCATTGTCATACAGCGCCACAGCCTCCGGTGCTTTGTCTCCCGGAGCCGTGCGCACCAACCAATAGCTGATAAGGGCTAGCAAAGCCATCAGCGCCACCGGAAGGTACAGCGTCAAACGATCCCACAGACGGGCGATCACGCGCCACCTCCGGTATATGCGACCAGCAATGCGGCGTATTGCCCGTTTGCTTGCAGCAAAAGATCACACACCTCACGCACCGCCCCAGCACCGCCGCCAAGCCGGGTGACGATGTCAGCACGGCTAAGCACCTCCGGGTGCGCGTTGGATGGTGCACAGCCTAAGGCCGCGCGCAGCATCATGGGCAGGTCGGGCCAGTCATCGCCCATCACTGCCGCCTGGCCCCAACCCAACCCGAGTTCGGCCAGGATTTCCTCCGCTGCCGGCGCCTTGTCATCAATGTCATAGCGGGCGTGGACGATGCCCAATGCCGCTAAACGGGCCCGCAAAGCCGCCGATCCACGTCCTGTCACCACGGCGGGCGTGATGCCGGCGCGCTGCAACATTTTCAGTCCATGTCCATCCAGCGTGTTGAAGCGCTTGAACAGTTCGCCCTCAGCGCCAAAGTACAAACCGCCATCGGTCAGAACCCCGTCTACATCGAGCAAGAGCACGCGGATGCCGCTGGCCTTGGCCAGCAATACGGCATCTACCAGGGGGGCGCTGACCATCAAATCACCTTGGCCCGCATCAGGTCGTTGCTGGTCAAGGCGCCACACAAGACACCCTTCTCATCCAGCACCAGCACGCTGGAAATTTTGCGCTCTTCCATTAAATTGGCGGCTTCTGCCGCCAGCGCATGCGCGCCGACGGTGAAAGGCTTGGGGCGCATGACCTCGCCCGCGCGCACATTGCGTAAATCGACACCTGTTTCCACTAGGCGTCGCAAATCGCCGTCGGTGAAAATGCCGCACAAGCGCCCGCCGGCATCCGTCACGGCGGATGCGCCAATTCCCTTGGCACTCATCTCGCGCATGAGATCACTGAAACTGGCATCCATGCCCACCTGCGGTACATCGGCACCGCTGCGCATGATGTCGCTCACATGGGTCAGCAAACGGCGCCCCAGCGCCCCCCCCGGATGCGAGCGGGCGAAGTCGTCGGGCTTGAAACCGCGCGCGTCCAAAAGGGCTACGGCCAAAGCATCGCCCATGGCCAGTTGCGCCGTGGTGCTGGCGGTGGGTGCCAAATTCATGGGGCAGGCCTCTTGCTCGACCGCCGTGCTGATCCACGCATCGGCGTGGGCAGCCATGGTGGATTGGCCATTGGCCGTCAGGGCCACCAGCGGTGCGCCCAGGCGCTTGAGAACGGGTAGCAGGGCATTGATTTCCTGCGACTCGCCGCTGTTGGACACCATCAACACCAGATCTGCAGAAGTGATCATGCCCAAATCGCCGTGGCTGGCTTCCGCCGGGTGCACAAATAGCGAGGGGGTTCCAGTCGAAGCCAGGGTGGAGGCAATCTTGCGCCCGATGTGTCCGCTTTTGCCCATCCCCATCACGACCACCCGCCCGCGGATCGCCAAAATCAAACCCACCACCCGCGCAAACGATTCGCCCACGCTGGTTTTCAGACCCTGGATGGCAGCAGCTTCGATGTCGAAAGTCTCCCGCGCAAGGCGCAAGATGTGTTCGGCGTTCGGGCTGGGTTGCATGCGGGGAATTCTATAGAGCGGCCCGGGCCAAGCCCTCTGCCGTTCTCTAAGCTCACTTGCCGATACAAAAGCTGGAAAAAATCACGCCTAGCAAATCGTCGGCGGTGAACGCGCCGGTGATCTCTCCCAGCGCGTTATGGGCCAGGCGCAGCTCTTCAGCCAGCAAGTCCAGCGCCTGCGCAGCTTGCGCGAGTTGGGTATCGGCTTGCGCCAGATGACCGTCAACACGGCCCAAAGCCTGCACATGCCGCTGACGGGCGCTGAAGCGTGCGCCCGTGTCAGCCTGCCAGCCAACGGCAAGCAGCAAACGCTGGCGCAAATCATCCAGTCCGGCGCCGGTTTTGGCGGAGATCCAAACCGTGCTGGAGTCCGATGCCATTGATGCAGGCGCGGCTGGCTGCGCATCGCATTTGTTCCAGACATGCAGTACCGGAACCCGCGCCGACAAGGCCTGGGTCAACTGCTCGCCGATATCCCGGTCTGCCTGTTGGTAGTCGGGCAGTGCCTGCCGCTCCAGATCGTGCACAAAAAGCACCACGTCCGCGCTGCCGATGGCACGCCAAGCGCGGGCGATGCCCAGGGTCTCCACCGGCTCGTCGCTGTCGCGCAGACCGGCGGTATCGACCATGTGCAAGGGCACACCCTCGATCTGTATGGTCTGCCCAATCGTGTCGCGGGTGGTTCCGGCAATCGGCGTGACGATGGCCAGCTCGGCGCCTGCCAGGGCATTGAGCAACGAGGACTTGCCGGCATTGGGCTGGCCGGCAATCACCACATTCAAGCCGTCGCGCAGCAGCGCGCCCTGCCGCGCTTGACCTTGCAGGAGCGCAAGCTGCGCACGCAGGCGCGCCAGCTGGCCGTGTGCGTCGGATTGCTTTAAGAAGTCCAGTTCTTCTTCCGGAAAATCCAGCGTAGCCTCCACCAGCATGCGCAGGTGCACCAGCGCATCGCGCAGGCGGTTGACCTCGGTGGAAAACGCGCCGCTCAGGCTGGCCGCGGCGCTGCGGGCGGCGGCTTCGGTGCTGGCGTCGATCAAGTCGGCTACGGCTTCGGCCTGCGCCAAATCCATCTTGCCGTTCAAAAAAGCCCGCTCGCTGAATTCGCCCGGCCGGGCCATGCGCAAGCGCGGCAGCATTTCGCCTTGCCCCCCGAGCGTACCCGCGACTTCCAGCGCGCGCGCCAGCAAACGCTGCAGAACCACCGGCCCGCCGTGCGCTTGGAGCTCCAGCACGTCTTCGCCGGTAAACGAGTGAGGCGCGGGAAAATACAACGCCAA
>CANIRI010000046.1 GCA_947469815.1 Comamonadaceae bacterium
ACGCTGCCCGGCGGGCCGATCCGCATCGTGGTGGGCTTTCCGCCGGGTGGCGGAACCGACGCACTGTCACGCGTGCTCGCGCAAAAACTGCAAGCCATGTGGGGCATCAGCATCATCATCGACAACAAGGCCGGGGCGGCCGGCGTGATCGCGGCGGACTATGTTTCCAAGCAGAACCCGGATGGCAACACCTTGCTCATGGCGCACATCAACAGCCATGCGCTGGCACCGAGTTTGCAGGCCAAGCTCAACTACAACGCCGAGCGCGACTTCACCCCCATCGTGCTGGTCGGCGTCACGCCGAATCTGCTCATTTGCAATGAAACGCAGCCCGCCAAGACGGTGAAAGATTTGGTGAACTACTGCAAGCAAAGCCCGGGCAGGGTCAGCTTTGCATCGGCCGGAGGCGGCTCTGCGCAACATCTTGCCCTGGAGATGTTCAAGCTGCGCGCGGGCATTGATGCGCTGCATGTTCCCTACAAAGGCTCCGGCCCGGCACTCACCGATTTGATCGGCGGACAGGTCCAGTATTGTTTTGAGACCATGACCTCGGCAACGCCGCATGTCAAGTCTGGAAAAGTGCTGGCAATAGCCCAGACCCGGCTTAAGCGGGCCAAAGGACACCCGGGCGTGCCGACCATGGACGAGCAGGGTTTTGCCGGTTTTGATGCGACAACCTGGTACGGTTTGACCGGACCTGCGCATATGAACCCCGCCTTTGTTAAGCGTATGAATGAGGACGTGAACCGCGTGATGGCGATGCCCGATGTCATCGAGAAATTTGACCAGTACGGCGCTGAAGACGGCGGCGGCAGTCCGGAGCGCTTTGGTGAATTCATCCGAAGCGAAACCGTCAAGTGGGCCAAGGTGATCAAGGACGGCAAGGTGCAGGCAGACTCCTGATGGCCGGGCCGGACGCCGCAGACTTCTCCAAGGGCTGCGCCTTTGTGCGCGGTGCATACGTGCCGATTGCGCACGCCAGCATTCCCATTACCGACCTGGGCTTTTTGCATTCAGACGCGACCTATGACGTGGTCACGGTGTGGGACGGGGCGTTTTTCCGTTTGGACACCCACCTCGCGCGCTTCAAGCGCAGTTGCGAGCGCTGGCGGCTGAATCCGGGCGTCAGCGACGCGCACATCACCGAAGTTTTGAGCCAGTGTGTGCGCCGCAGCGGATTGCGCGCCTCCTACGTGGAGATGCTGTGCACCCGGGGCCAGACGCCCTGGGGTTCGCGCGACCCGCGCCAGGCGGTGAACCAGTTTTACGCGTTTGCCGTCCCCTTTGTCTGGATCGCCAACGAAGAGCAACGCGCCCGGGGTCTGCATTTGCGGATCAGCGATGTGCAGCGCATACCCGCCGCGTCGGTGGACCCGACCACCAAAAATTACCACTGGAACGACCTGACCATGGGCTTGCTGCAGGCCCTGGATGGTGGGGCCGACAGCGTAGTTTTGGTCGATGACCGTGACCATGTGGTGGAGGGCCCCGGTTTCAATGTATTTTGTATGCGCGAAGGTCAGCTCATCACGCCTGATCACGGCATGCTCGAAGGTATCACCCGCCAGACGGTGATTGAAATTGCCCAATCGCTGGGTATCTCTGTGCAGATCCGCCCCGTGACGGCTGCGGAGTTCCGTGCGGCTGACGAGGCTTTTATTTCCAGCTCGGGCGGCGGCGTACTGCCCGTCACGCGGGTGGACGGGCATAACGTTGCCAATGGTTTGATTGGTGCGGTAACGCGGCAGTTGTCGCAAACTTATTGGGAGTGGCATCAACATCCTGCGATGCGGGTGCCCATCGACTATGCGCTCGGAAAAGGTGCCTAACAAGCATTGAGTAGGCCCATTTACGCCGTAGGGCTACAAGCCACTGCGTATGTGTTTGCCAAAGATGTCGGCTGGAGCCCAGAAGTATTTCAGCTACTCAATGGCAATTCATCCCCGCGCATAAAGCGCAGCAAGGCCATGGCGAGCAGTGGCGACAGCAGGGCGTGTGTGAAGTTGAGCCAGACCGGGCGGTGGTCCAACCAGAACAGGCATGCGCCCAATAGCACCTGGGCCGCCATCAAAATCCGAAGGGTATGGACTTTCGGCGGCGTTTGCAAACGGCGCTGCGCGATCACCAGCGCCGCCAAGCACCCGATAAACAGCACTGCCGACGCCAGATGCACCCAAGCGGGCCAGCCCAACCCTTGCATGCGGTAGGCGCTGGCAGCCGCGCCGGTAGCGGTGTGCAGGATCAGGGCTACCAGGGCTAACCGCGCAACCCGGGGCAGCATCCACGGCTGGTAGGGCATGCGGGCCGAGCTTTCACGCATCCACCAGAACGCCAGCAGCAGCACCATGCCGACGCCCACGTTCAACACGGTGATGGCGGCAACCCGGTACCCGGGCGTGAGCGGCCCAATGCCAGCCAGAACCACCGTCGCCACCACCAAGCCGGCCGTTGTGGACACCATGCGCCTGTCTGTTCGGCGTTGCATCCAGGCCAGCAGCACCGCGCACAAGGCCACGAGTGACACGCCGCTGGCTGCCAGCCGGTGCGCCAAACGGGTTGCATGTTCGACCACCGGTGGCAGCACAGACTGCGCCTGGCCATCGACCGCCCATTCGGTCGCCAGGCGCAGCAGCATGCTCGCCCCCAGCACAACCAGTGTCAGGCCCGTCCCCGCCGTGCCCAGGCGAAGCCACCAATTGGTTGGTACAGCAGGTGGTTCGTTGATCATGCAGGGGCTCCGGTACGGTTGCGCGTGGCGCGCAACACAATGACTAAAAAGAGCAGGCCGCCCACGATAGCGATCAAGCCGCCCAAGCCCATGAGACCCATACCCCAGACCTCTTGGCTGGTGCGCAAGACCTGGTCTGCACCGGCGACTTTGCGTTGAACGCCGTAGCCGCCTGACCAGACCAAGCCCGTGATGTGCAGCAACTGGCCACCGCCGTACACCACGGGTTGCCAGACGGCGGTTTTCGACTGCGGTGCGGCGAATCCAAATTGCGGCAGCAGCAGATAGGTCAGGCCCATCATGGCCAGGGTCACCCCGACAATGCAGCCGTGGTAGTGCGCCGGAATACGCACATTGCTGCCGGTGATCATGAAGCCTATCAGTCCGCCCGCCGAAAACAAGACCAGCGATGCCAGCAGGCTGGAGCGCAGCGCTTGCAGGTTCAAGGGCAAAGCTGCCATCGGCCACAAGGACCAGAGAACCGCCAGGGCGACAGGCCCGATCACCAGTCCGCCACCGTAACGCATGAGCAGCGTTTGGGCCCGGTGGTTGTCAATGGAGCCCACGTCGTAGGCCAGGTAGGTCATGGGTGTAAGGAACACGGCCAGCAAGGCCACAGCGAACAACAGCGCCAGCACGCGGGGTGACAAACGCAGGCCCGGCCCCAGCGCGCACGCCAGCCAGACCCAGGCCACCAGCATCAGCAGCACATAGGCGAACTGCAGCACGTGGCCACTGCCCCAGAACAGCAACTCGTAATAGGCCAGCGCATCCAGCCCTTTGGGCAGCGTGGCCCAGGCCCAAACGAGTACCATTCCGGCGACCGCCGTGGCTACCATGGCGGCATGGAGCCCGAAGCGCAACGCGCCCTCGGGGCTGATGCGGGTACCCACCGGTGCAGCCGTCAACATCGAGCGAATACACAGTAGACCGATGCCGTAGCCGAACAAGCCCAGGCCTGCTAGGAAAAGAGATCCGTTGAGTACCGGCACATAGTTGGACATCACGGGTGCGGCCGCTTGGACAAAGGGGGCCGCGCACAGCATCACCGTGCCCAGTGCAGCGAAAGCGAATGCGCACCAGGCCAGCGGCTGCCAGCGGGTCCCGCCGCTCAAGGTCCACAAGGCACCACCAAAAGCCAGAAACCAGACCAGCACCGATAAATCGACATGCACCACCAGCGCGACGCGAAAGAAGTTCGTCAGCGCAAACCAGGCCTGCAGTTGCGGCGTGCGCGACAACACCAGCAAAACCGAAAACAAGCCGGATGCCACCAGGGCCGCCATACCCAAAATCAGCCAGGCCAACGCCAATGATTGGCGCGCATCGCGGGGCACCACCAGGGCGTAGCGGAATCGCTCGCCGTCCCAGGCATGGGTGCCAACACGCGCTGTTGCAGTGGGGTAGGCCGTGGTGGCTGGGGTAGGGGTTTGCAATGTAGTCACCTTTTTATGCGGGGAGTGAAATCGGTGTTTTCAAGGCGGTGTCTTGGCAAGCCAGCGCGCGCAAATCGGCCAGCGCGGTATCGATGTCGGTGATCTGATCCCCGCACCACTGCACCGCGACCTGCGCACGGGAAACCGATGCCCGTAGATGTGGTTCACGCAGGCCGAGCAGGCGTTCATGCACCCACCGGTCGCCCAGCCGGTATTCGCAATCGCCCGCACGGCAACCCGCGATCAGCACCCCGGCGGCCCCCAGGCGCAGCGCGTATTCGATGAAGGAGGGCGGCAGCATGGCCGCGCACTCCAGCGTCATGACCAAAGTGGTCGGGTTGGCGCGCCCGCTGCAATCTGCTGCATGGCGGCAGCTGAAAAGCACCATCTTGGGCGACTGCGGCAGCGCCGCCAGCTTGTCTTGCAAGTCGCGCCGGATCCGGGCGATCGGCATGTCGGGCATGTCAATGCCGGACACCATGGCCTCGCCGCTTCGAAACGGCGTGGCGGACGGGCAGGATCCGACGCAGATACCGCAGGCGGCGCACAGGTCGCTTTGAACCGAGGCCTGTAGGGCGTGGCGCGTCAGGTCGGTGCGGGCAAGCATGGAGACTGCGCCGAAGGGGCAGTCCGCTACGCAGCGGGCGCAGCCGTTGCAATGGGCTAGATCTACCCGTGCCACCGCCCGGCGCGCCGCAGCCGCAGGCCGCAGCAGCGGCATCAGTGCCAATGCCGCAACCAGGCCTGCTGCCATCCACCAGACTGTCTGAGCCGACAGCGCCTGGACCAGCGGATGGACGAAAAGGTAAAACCAGTCCAGCGACAGAACGCTGATGACACGGTTGGTGTCCGCCTGCCCCATGCTCACGGCCGGCCACAGCAATGCCAACGCGGCCAATATGGCCAGTGTTTCAAGCGCCAAGGCCTTCGGTGGCCACATCCGGGCCAGTGCAATGCGCTGCACATGAATCCATGTGCCTGCGAGTAGCAACAAGGGCAGGCCGATATGCACAAACATCAGCAACGAAAAGAACCGATCGTTGAGCGCTGCGGGGGTCAAGACGTTGCGGACCAGCAGATCTGCCCCCAGTGGCAGTACCTGCAACCACTCGGCTGTGGCGCTCAGGCTGAAAAGCGCGCGTGCGTCCCACAGCAGCCACAGCCCGGTGACGCCGCTGAGCCAGACCAGGCCCACCAGCGCGATACCTGTCAGCCAGGAATACCAGCGCACGCCCCGGAAATGCCCGCGCGCCGCTTCGCGCAGCAGGTGCAGCACCGACAGCAGCATGCAGGCATCGGCGGCGTAGCGGTGCAGTCCGCGCAGCAAACGGCCCAGCAACAGCGGGTCGTTTTGCAGGCGCAGACCCGAGGCGTATGCGCCTTGCACACTGGTGTCGTACCAGGCGTAGGCAACGATGCCCGTGGCCATCGCCGTCACCAGGCAGAGAAAGGCCAATGCACCCAGATGCCGCCAGGGGTTGTGTGCCGGCGCAAAGGCACGGTCAAAGCTGCCGGTGACCCCTTCATCGGCGCGGCGCAGTGTGTGCAGAAACGTTTCCATAGCGCTTCGCTCAGCCCCGCGTGAAAACAAAACCGCCGCTGCCGGTGAGGAAGTCGACCACGATGACCTGCCCGGCTTGCAGGTCCACGGTGAGCTCTTTGCGGTAGTGGATCAGGCCGTCGGCGGCGTCGGCCAGACCGGCGCTGAAATGGTGTGTTCCGGCGGGAATGTTCAGGCGCCGGTAGACCGTGGCTGCGCCGTCTTTTTGCAGCCCCATGGGATCTGTGCTTACGCGGTACAGGGCTTGTCCGTCCATGTCGAGCTCGACCCGCACCGCTGCGCGCTCACGGGGGCAATCCATGGCGCTGCGCATGTTGGGTTGTAACTTGGCCAGTTCAGCCGCATCGCGCTGGCGGCAGGCAAACCGCAGTTGCCCTGAATGGCTGAAGGACAGCTTGAGTACGGCCTCGTTTTCGCCACGTTGGCGGTAGGGCGGGGCTGTCGACAAATAACCGATGACAGCGGCAAACGCGGCGTAAGCGGCGCATCGCAGGCTGTAGCGCACAAGCGCGGGAAAGGGCTTAGCCATGCGCGGCCAAGTGGAAAGCGTCGGAAAAGCACGCGTCGCTGAGCATTCCGTGGTGCACAAATGCGGACTGTGCGACCTGCACCATTCGCACCGATCCGCAGGCATAGACCTGGTGGCCGGACAGGTCCGGAAAATCTTCCAAGATCGCCTGGTGTACCAGGCCGGTGCGCCCGTCCCAGTGGTCTTGCGCGGCGGGTTCTGAGAGCACCGGAACAAAGCGGAAGTTGCTGTGCGCGCGGGCCCATTGCGCGGCCAGATCGGCAAGATACAGGTCTGCGCGGCTGCGCACACCCCAGTACAGCACCATCTGCCGCTGCATACCGGTTTGGAAGGCGTGCTCCACCATGCACTTCACCGGGGCGAAACCGGTGGAACCGGCCACAAAAATAATGGGCTGTGTGCTGTCTTCGTGCAGGGTGAAAGTGCCCAGAGGCCCTTCGAAGTGCAGCACATCATCCACGCGCATGGTGTCAAAAACCCCCGGCGTGAAGCGGCCACCTTCTACCCGGCGAATGTGCAGATCCACGCTGCCACCATCCCGGTAGGGGCTGGCAAAGGAGAAGCTGCGCCGGGCACCGTCGGGCAATGCGATATTGATGTACTGGCCCGGTTGAAAGCGCAGCGCTTTGGCGTCTTCGATCTGCAAACACACGCGCATGACGTCGTGCGCCAGCAGCTCCAGGTGCGTGACCCGCGCCTGGTAGGTCTGCGGCTGTTGCCGGGCTGGATCATGGGGCGGCACATAACTGATCGCCAGGTCGCTGCTGGCCTGCGCGCAGCACATGAGCGTGAGCCCGGCGTCGCGTTCGGCAGCGGTCAAAGCCGATGCCTGGTAAGGCAGCAAGCGGACATCGCCGTGCAGCACCGTGCATTTACACAGGCCGCAGCCGCCGTTGCGGCATGCGAAGGGCAAGTCCAGTCCTTCGCGCAGACCGGCGTCCAGCAGGGTCTCGCCCGGGCGCACGCGGATCACGCGGTTCTCTTGCGCAATCGCCACGGTCCACGTGCGCTCAGACGCGAGAGCACGCCCTCCCAGCCAGGGCAGGGCCAGCAGCAGGGCGCTGCAAGCGATCACCAGCAACCAGGCCTGCGGCGGACCCCAGTGGGCAACCAGCGCATACACGGGCAGATACCACCAGTCGAATGCCAGCATGCTGGTCACAGTGGCCATGTCGGCCGGTGCCTGACTCAGCGCAGGTTGGAGCAGCGATAGCGTGCACAAGGTGAGCAGCAGCCCCAGCATCAGTGCGCGTGGCGGGTGGATACGGGCGCCCGGCACCCGTTGGGTGTGAACCCAGAGCAAGGCCATCACCCCCAGCGGCAGCCCGATGTGGATGAATGACAGCAGCGAAAAAAGCCGGTCACTCACCTGGGCGTTGGAGATGAAGTTGCGCGCCATCGATCCGCCCAGCACCGGTAGCACGTCAAACCATTCGGCCGTACTGGCTACGACGAACTGCGACAACCGGTCCCAGGGCAGCATGTAACCATTGACACCGCTGGCGTAGACCAGCCACAAAATCACGACGCCGGAGACCCAGGAGAACCAACGGAATCCCCGGTGCCGGTTGAAGGTGAAATGCCGCAGCATGTGCAGCATGAGCACCAGCACCAAGGCGTCGGACGCGTAGCGGTGCAGGCTGCGCAACATGCCCCCTGCGTAGGGTTGCCCATGGGTCAGGGCGTCCACCGATGCGTAGGCCTGAACCACGCTGGTTTCAAAAAAAACGTAGAGATACAAGCCGCTGAAAATCACCAACCAGAACAGATAAAAAGCCAGTGCCCCCAGAAAATAAAGCGGATTCGCCTGCTCCCCAAAGCAGCGGTTGAGGCCCGTCTCCAGTGCAAGGAATGCGCGCTGACCCCAGGAGGGCGTAGCGGTGTGGGCAGGCATCAAGGGCGCCCTGCGGTGGTGGGATGGCGCGGGCCGCCGCCCCCGGATGCCCGGTTACGTCTGGCCCGGCGCTGACTCAACCACTCGGCCAGAAAAAACCACAACATGCTCAGGGCAAATGTGACGCCCCCGGCGACTTCCAGCAGCAAACCGTACTGCACGCGGTAAGTGCCGCTTACGGGGTCATACACGGTGCAGAACAGGCGCACCCGCTTGACCAGGTCCTCCAGGCGTAACTGCTCGGGAACCGGCGCGTTGTTCAGCAACTGTTTGAGCGGTTCGGCAAGGGCATCGGCCGTCAATTCGGCGCCGTAAATTTGCCGGTACACGCGGCCCTGTGCGTCCAGCAGCGTGACTTGCAAAACATGGTCCAAGCCCGCCGGCGTCGCGCGGTAGCTGAAACCGAATTCGCGCGTCAGCGGGGCGACCACCGATGCGTGCGGACTCAGAAAATCCCAGTTCGCCTGCGTGATGCGGTGCTGCAGCGCAAAGGCCTTGAGTGCCTGCGGCGCGTCGTCCGGTTGGTTGAAGCCGATGCTGACTACATTAAATTGTTCGCCGCCAAATGCGTTGCGGCCTGCGACCAGCGCGTCTTGTAAGGCGCGCGTACTTGCCGGACAAATCTGGAAGCAGCCGGTGTACATAAAGCTCACCAGCAGCGGCTTGCCCCGGTAGCGCGAGAGCTGCACCGGGCGGCCTTCGCGATCGAGGAGGGTGAAGTCGCTGATCTGCCTGCCGATGGCCGCCTGGCTGGTGCGCAGCGCAGCGCCCTGGTCCAAGCCCAGGCCTGCGCCAGCATCTGCGCTGGCTGCGGCCGCGTGGCCACAGACGGCCAGCGCCACCAGCGTCACCCGTGTCGCCAGCGTGGCGCAGGCCCGGTCATCGCGTGCCACCCTGCTAGCGGCTTAGCTCAAACCCCAGACCTGTGAGAGGTACTTCCAGTTGATGAAGTAGTAGAGGATGAAGGACACCAGAAACACCATGGCCAGTGTGAAGGTGCCGGGCGCTGCAAATCCTGCGGACCCATAGGTTTGCGCTGCGGCTGAAGGTGCGCTGGGCGGAATCGGCGTGAAGCGCGGGCTGGGCAGGCCGCCGCCCAGTTTTTTACCCCACAGCAGTGAACCCACGGTGATGTAGATGTAGAGCGCGCCACCCGTGATCGCGGCGACCCCGGCGATACCCACCAAGCCCATCATCAGATACGCAGCACCCGGCCACTCATAGGCCATGGCGGCACCGGCAAAGCTCAGGTCCCAATGCCGGCGCGGAACGCCCAGGGTTCCCGCACCCATCATCACCAGGCAGAAAAAGTACATGGATAAGCCGAATAAATAGGGCTGCAGCCGCGCCAGACCGGGGTTGATCATTTCGCGCTTGAAGAGCACCGGGATCAGGAAGTAGGTCAGCGCCATAAAGGTCAGCGTCGTGCCGACCACCACGGTGGCGTGGAAATGGCCGGGGACATAAACCGTGTTGTGGATGATCATGTTGAGCTGTTCGGTGCCCATCATCACGCCGGAAATGCCGCCCAAGAACCCGAACCCGATGAGCGAGATGAACATGCCTGAGAACACCGGGTTACCCCAGGGCGCTTTGCGCAGCCATTCAAACAAGCCTTTGTTGTAGCCCTTGGCGCGCTGCGCGACTTCAATGGCACCGGGAATCGTCAGGCCGTGGATCATGGACGCCAACACGGCGAAGTACATGAAATAGCTGGTGTTGACGACTTTCCACGCCGTGCTCACGCCGGGGTCGGCCAACAGGTGGTGGGCGCTGGCGAGTTGCAGGAAAAGGATGTACAACAAAAACGCGCCACGGCTGACGCGCTCGGACATGGGCTTGGCACCAAACGCGATGGCTGCAACCGCATACCAGATGGAGATGTGCGCCGCCACGTTAATCTGCTGCGACGAGTGGCCGAAAGCCCACCAGATGGTGCGGTAGATCAGCGGGTCGACCTGGTCGATGATGCCCACGGACAGGAAGAACGTCGGGATCAAGATGATCGCGCCCGAGGCGATGGTGAAGACAGCAATGATGGCCGCCACGATCGCGCCAAAGGTGACCAGCGGCACCGAGCCTTGGTAGGTTTTGTCGCGTTTGGCAACCACCAAAGTGCCAAAGAACACAAAGCATGCGACCAGCGCACCCACTGCAAACAGAATCAGGCCGGCGTAAAAATATGGCGAAGCCATCATCGGCACGTACGAAGTCATCATCACACTGGAGCCGCCCTGGAATACGGCCACGTTGTTCATTACCGCGCCGATCAGCATCAGCACAAAAGCCAGCCAGGCGACCCGGGGTGTGGCGAGCCGACATCGCAGCAGGGTGGACGACGCAAAGTACAGCACCGCGATTTCAAAAAAGATGATCCAGAAGATCAGCATGTCGATGCCATGCGCGGTCAGCACCATGTAAAAAGTATCGGCCGCCAGCCAGTGCACGGCGGGCCACCGGGTGAGCACCACGCCAATGGCCAGAATGCCGCCAACCAGCAGTGCGACCACGGCGGTGACGGCGTTGATCTTCATCAGATTTTCGGCCTGGGATTCAAATTGCAGGCCCGATCGGGGGCATGTGCGGTAGCTTGTGGAGGTCATGGTTTTCGCCTTATTTGACGTAAATCCGGCTGACCATGGTGTGATGCATGATGCCGCAGTACTCGTTGCAAACGACCGAATAGGTTCCGGCTTTGTTGGGG
>CANIRI010000047.1 GCA_947469815.1 Comamonadaceae bacterium
AAGGTGGCTGATGCGAACGCGCTCTTGAACGGTTTGCCGTCGAGTTTTTCCACGCCCGAGCTCAACGTGTTGTGCGCTGAAGGCGAGCCGCCGACGGTGGTGGGGCAACTGGTGGCGCGTGCTGCTTTTGCAGCGCCTGCCGTGGTCAACACCATCGACGGTTTGCGGGTCGATTGGCCGGACGGCTTTGGGCTGGTGCGCGCATCCAACACCACACCGGTGCTGGTGCTGCGTTTTGAGGGCCACACGCAGGCCGCGCTGGAGCGCATTGAGCACGCCATGCTGGCGCTGCTGCGCGAGGTCAAGCCCGGCGCGCAGATTCAAAGCGCAGCGCACTGACACCTTGGCCCGCGCGTGGCATTGCAACTGCTGATTGTCAAACTGTCCTCGCTGGGCGACGTGGTGCAAACCGCGGCGGTGGTGCAGGATGTGTTGCAGCGCTTTCCCGACGCGCAGATTGACTGGGTGGTGGAAGAAGCGTTCGCGCCCTTGGTCTCCTTGTTTGCGGGCGTGCGCCGGGTGATTCCGGTGGCGCAGCGACGCTGGCGCACAGCGCGCTGGAGCGTTACCACCCGCCGCGAGCGCGCGGCCTTCGAGCGCGATCTGCATACCCAAAACTATGACGTGGTGCTCGATTTCCAGGGTCTCATCAAATCGGCATTGGTGGCGCGCCAAGCGCGGCTGCGCCCCGGCGGTTTCAGTGCCACGTTCGCCAACGGCAGCGATGCGTGCTCCTACGAGTGGCCGGTGCGCTGGCTGTTGAGCCGCAGCTTTCCCATGCCGCAGCGCATCCATGCGGTGGCCCGCTACCGCCTGCTTGCCGCATCCGCCCTGGGCTACGCCACGCAGGATGCGGCCGCCGTGCGCTGGCAGTTCGCGGCGGCAGCGCCCACCCACACCCTGGTTTTTGCCCACGGAACCACCCGCGCCGACAACGAGTGGAGCCCGCAGAACTGGTTGGCCCTGGGGCACCAGTTGATTGCGCAAGGTTTCTCTCTGGCGCTGCCCCAATCGAATGATGCGGAGCTGGCGCGCGCGCAGGCGCTGGTTCAGGCATGGGGGCCGCAGGCCTTTGTGTGGCCGCGCGAGTCGCTGGCCGATGTCACCCGGCGTATGGCCGCCTGCGCGGGCGTGGTTGGCGTGGATTCGGGCCTGAGCCATATCGCTGTGGCGCTGGGCTTGCCACATGTGCAAATCTTCAGCCAGGACCGTGCCTGGCGTGCCGGGCCGGTCGGTACGGCCTTTCAAATTGCGGTGGGTGGCACGTTTACGCCTGACGTGCCGGCGGTACTGCAAGCCTGGGAATCGGCATGGGCCGCGCGCCCGGAGAAAGCGGCGTGACAGCGGCTGGCGGCTTGTCCGCGCGTCTGGCTTTGCAGATGTACGGGTTCTTGTGCTGGGCCCTGATTCCGGTGCTGCGCTGGCGCTTGCGCCGCCGCGCCCAGGCCGAGCCAACGTACGGGCAGCGGGTGGATGAACGCTTTGGCTATTACGCTGCGGAGGTCTTGGAGCCATTGCGCCAAGGGTCCGGTCCGCGCGTCTGGGTGCATGCGGTCTCGCTGGGTGAAACCCGGGCTGCGGGCTTGTTACTGACCGCCTTGCGCGAAGCCATTCCCGGCGTACGCATAGTCCTCACCCATGGCACCGCGACCGGACGCGCGGCCGGCGTGGCCTTGCTGCAGCCCGGCGATGTGCAGCTGTGGCAGCCCTGGGATACGCCGGGTGCGGTGCGGCGGTTTTTGGACGCATGTGCGCCGCAGATGGGCCTGCTGATCGAGACCGAGGTCTGGCCGAATGTGGTGGCTGGTTGCGCGCACGCCGGTGTTCCTTTGTATCTGGTCAATGCCCGTTTGAGCGAGGCGTCCTTGCGCGGCTACCAGCGCGCGCCCTGGCTGTCGGGCCCGGCTTTTGCCGCACTCGCCGGGGTTTGGGCCCAGAGCGATGCGGACGCAAGCCGCTTGCGCGCTTTGGGTGCGACTGTGCGCGGCGTGCCGGGTAACTTCAAGTTCGATGCGCGTCCGGATTCCCGGCAAGTTGAACAGGGCAGGGCCTTGCGCGCGGCGTTGCGCAAACCGGTGGTGATGCTCGCCAGCAGCCGCGAGGGGGAAGAGAGCCAGTGGTTGCAGGCGCTGAACACCATGGATGACGTGCCCGATTGCCACTGGCTGCTGGTGCCGCGCCACCCGCAACGGTTCGATGCGGTCGCTGATTTGCTGCGTGGCGCGGGGCTGTCTTTCGCCCGGCGCAGCCAGCACAGCGTGGTGGCGGATTGGGTGGCGGTACCGGCAGAGGTCTGGCTGGGCGACAGCCTGGGCGAGATGGCGCTGTACTACAGCTTGGCGGATGTGGTTTTATTGGGCGGCAGCTTTGAGCCCCTGGGCGGGCAGAACCTGATCGAGGCTGCGGCTTGTGGCTGTACCGTGGTGATGGGCCCGCACACTTTTAATTTTTCTGAGGTGGCCGAACGGGCGGTAGCAGCGGGTGCCGCAGTCCGGGTGGCCGACATGGCCGAGGCGCTGGAGGCTGTCGTCAAGCTGTTGCAGTCAGGTACTTTGCAGCGCCATGTCCATGCGCAGGATTTTGCCGCTGCTTACGGAGGCGCGGTGGCCCGCACCGTGGGCGCGCTGATGGCGCTCCAGCCCCGACTCACTTAGCCAGCAAGCCGTCGATTTCTTCGAGGTTGCTCTCGGCCAGCGTGCCAGCAGATTGCCGCAGTTTGAGGTTGTTCACCAGCAGGTCGTAGCGCGCTTTAGCCAGCTTGGCTTTGGTGTCGTACAACTGGCTTTGGGCGTTGAGCACATCGATGTTGATGCGCACGCCTACTTCGTAGCCCAGGCGGTTGGCGTCCAAGGCACTTTGGCTGGATGCTTCAGCGGCCTCGTAGGCCCTGACCTGACCGGCCAGCGAATGCAGGCCGTAGAAAACGGTGCGGGTGGTTTGCTGGGCGTTGCGGGTCAGCGCTTGGAGGTCGTTGCGGGTCTTGTCCTCCAGAGCCAATGTTTCCCGCAGCTTGGCGCCGCGCGTGCTTGCCGTGAACAAGGGGATATTGACGACCACGCCCACCGATCCGGATTGCGTATCGCGGCTGCGGGTGAAGGTATTGACGCCAGTTTGATCCACGTAGGTATTGGATCCACCCCACGGGAATACCTTGCCCAAGGAGCCTGTTAACGACACGGTAGGCGATGTATCGGCGCGCGCTTTTTCGGTTTCCAAGCGCGCCAATTCAAGCTCGGTACGCTTGCTCTGAATTTGCGGCAGGTACTGTTCGGTGAGCGCCGCCCACTCGTTGTCGGTGCCCAAAACTGCAGGCATCTGCAAGGGCAGGCGCAGGGATTGGGGCTTCAAGTCTTTGCGCCCCACCAATTGGTCCAGCAGGCTTTGCCGCACGGTGAGGTCGTTTTGGGCAGAGATTTCTTGCGCGATCACCAGATCAAATTTGGCCTGCGCTTCGCGGGTGTCGGTGATGGTGCTGGTCCCGACTTCAAAATTGCGTTTGGCTGCTGCCAACTGTTCGCCAACCGCTGCTTTCTGCGCGCGGACAAAGGCCAAACTGTCGCGCGCCGCCAGCACATCAAAGTACGCGCTGCTCACCCGCACCATCAGGTCCTGCCGCGCGGTGGCCAGAGCCAGCTCCACCACGGCTGCGTTGCGCTGGGCGGAGGTCATCGAGAGCTCGTTGATGCGGCTGTACAGCGTTTGGCTGAATGCCAGACTCAGCGTGCCGTCCATTTCATTCTTTTGGGTGGTGTAGTCGTAGGTATCCGTGGACGACTTGCTTTGCTGCCAGCCCTGGGCCACGGTTGCCTGCAAGCTGACCACCGGCGCGTACTGCGCTTGCACCTGCTCGGCCTTGGCCGAAATGGCGTCCAACTGCGCCTGGGCCGCCTGGTAGCTGGCGTCATAGCTCTGGGCCGCTTGGTACAGCTCCAGCAGGCTTTGGGACTGGGCGCTGCACACCAGGCCCAAGCCCATGAGCGCGACACACAGCCGACGGGGCAGGGGTGAGCGGATGCGGGAGGTCTTAGTCATTTTCAGAGGCACAGGTTAGAACCGAAACTGCGGCAACTCAGCAAAACCTTGCAGCCTTGGGGCCACTGTATCCCAGGGTTGTGTTGTGAGGAAGTCCGTTGCGCTGTTGCGCCGCACAATCGTCGTGCGCATCATGGGCAGGTCGCCTACGATGGCCGCCAAGCGTCCGCCCACGCGCAACTGGGACAAAAGCCACGGGGGCACCTGCGCGACAGAGCCGCTCAAAAGGATCACATCAAACGGGCCACCCTCGGTACCACCCTCATTTTGAACAGCCCCGTCGGCGATGCGGACCTCCACATTGCGGACACCCGCATCCCGCAGCCGGTGGTGCGCGGCGTCTGCGAGTTCGGGTACCAACTCCAGCGACAGCACATGGTGCGCGCGGTGACCCAGCAGCGCCGCCATGTAGCCGGAACCGGTGCCGATTTCGAGCACGGTGTCGGTCGGCTCTACATGCAAATCCTGCAAGAGCCGGGCCTCCAAGCGTGGTGCCAGCATGAATTGCCCGTGCCCAAGCGGTAGCTCCGTATCAGCGAAGGCGAGTGCACGGTGTTTTTCCGGTACGAAATCCTCGCGCCGAACCAGCGTCAGCGCTTCCAAAATGTCGCCGTCGAGGACATTCCAGGGCCTGATCTGTTGCTCGATCATGTTGAACCGGGCGGTTTGCGTGTCGGAGATTTGCATTGCGGATACTTTCAGCCAAGACTTTGTCAGTGTGCCCAATTCTCTGAGGTTTGTATGGCGCCAGAAATTGCAAGTTTAATTGCCTTTTTGGTCGCCAAAACCCAGCACCCGGCGGGTCCAGGTCGCCAGGTCGTCGGTGTAACAGTACACCACAGGGACCACAACCAGCGTGAGCAGGGAGGATGTGATCACCCCGCCAATTACGGCCTGCCCCATCGGCGCGCGCATCTCAGACCCTTCGGTCAGCGCAAAGGCCAGCGGCACCATGCCGAAAATCATGGCCAGCGTGGTCATCAAAATCGGCCGCAGGCGCACCCGGGCCGCCAGCAGCAAGGCCTCGGTGCGCTCCACCCCGTCGCGCCGGGCCCGGTTGGCAAAGTCCACCAAAAGAATCGCGTTTTTGGTCACCAGGCCCATGAGCATGATCACGCCGATCACCGAGAACATCGAAATCGACGAGCCAAAAGCCATCAGCGCCAGCACCACGCCAATCAGGGTGAGCGGTAGCGCCGTCATCAAGGCCAGCGGCTGCACAAAACTTTGGAACTGGCTGGCCAGAATCATGTAAATAAAGATCACCGCCAGCGCCAGCGCCGAGATCGCGTAGGCGAAGGATTCGCCCATGTCTTTGGTGGAGCCGCTGAATTGGTAGCTGTAGCCCGCAGGCATCGCCAGCCCGTCCATGATCTTGCGGATGTCCGCCGAGACTTCGCCTGCCGAGCGGCCGCTGACGTTGGCGCTGATGGCCACTTCGCGCTGCAGCGCGCGCCGGTTGATCTGGTTGAAGCCTGTTGAGGCTTCGACCTGCGCCACCTGGCTCAAGCGCACCACACGGCTGCTGCCGTCGGCATTGGTGCCTATCGCAAAAGGCAGGCGCTCCATGTCCTGCGGCTGCATCCGCGCCTGCGGGTCGAGCTGCAAATTCACATCGTAGGTTTGTTCGTCCGGCGCGCGCCAGGTACCCACCGTTCTCCCGGCCACCAGGATGCGCAGGCTGTTGCCGATTTGCGCCACGCCCAGTCCCATATCGGCGGCCACGGCGCGCTTGATGCGCACCTCCAGCGTGGGCTTGTCCGGCTTGGCGCTGGAGTCCAGATCCACCAGGCCGCTCACCTCGTGCAGCATCGGCATGGCGGTTTGCGCGATGCGCTCCAGTTCGCGCCCGTCAGGGCCTTGCAGCGAAAAGGTGATTTGCTTGCTGCCGCCCGCAGCGTCGCCCAGGCCGACCTGCGTCACGGTGATGCCGGGCACGCTGCGCAACTGTTGGCGCAATTGCACCGCGATCTCTTCAATCCCGCGTTGCCGTAATTTGCGGTCCACAAAACGCACGTAGGTGCTGCCGTACATCTTGCCCTGCGCGTTACCGGTGTTGATGGTGGTCAGGGTGTAGCGCACCTCGGGCAGGCTGCGGATGATGGCGTCGACCTGGCGCGCCTTGGCCTCGGTCACCTCCAGCGATGACCCCACCGGCGTGTAAAAGTTGACCGAAGTTTCTGAAAAATCCGACTTGGGCACAAACTCGGTGCCCAGCAGCGGCACCAGGGCCACACTGGACGCAAAAACACCAATTGCCAGCAGCACCGTGGCTATTTTGTGCAGCAAGGCCCAGCGCAAAATTTCCTGGTAACCCCCGGCCAGCGTTTCGGTTGCGCGGTCAAACCAGCCGGTCACGCGGCCGAAGGTTTTGCCGTACCAGCCACCGGTCTGGCCTTTGCCCTGGGCGTCCAGCGAGGGGTCGTGCCAGATGCTGGAGAGCATAGGGTCCAGGGTGAAGCTGACGAACATCGAAATCAGAACCGCCACCACAATGGTGAGCCCGAATTCGTGGAAAAACTTGCCGATGATCCCGCCCATGAAACCGATGGGCAGAAACACCGCCACGATAGAAAACGTGGTCGCCAACACCGCCAGCCCGATTTCCTCGGTGCCTTCCAGCGCCGCCTGAAAAGGCGTCTTGCCCATGGCAATGTGGCGCACGATGTTCTCGCGCACCACAATCGCGTCGTCAATCAGCAGCCCCACACACAAACTCAGCGCCATCAGCGTGATCATGTTGATGGTGAAGCCCAGCATGTACATGAACAAAAAGCTGCCGAAGATTGCAATGGGCAGCGTCAGGCCGGTGATCACCGTGGAGCGCCAGCTGTTGAGGAACAAAAACACAATCAACACGGTCAGTAGCGCGCCTTCAATCAGGGTGCGGCGCACGTTGTCTACCGACACCCGGATTTGCCGCGAGCCATCGGTGATTTGTGTAAGTTGAACCCCGGGCGGCGCCACTTGTTGCAGCTCATCGAGCGTTTTGCGCAGGCCATCCACCACAGCAATCGTGTTTTCATCCTGCGCTTTTTGCACGGTCACCAGCAAGGTGCGCTGGCCGTTGTACAGCGCCAGGCTTTCGGCCGGTTGCGCCCCATCGCTGATGCGCGCCAACTGGCCCAGGCGCACCGGGCCGCCCGCGCGCTGCACCACCGTGATCTGGGCAAAATCTTCCGGGCGTTGCATGCGCCCCTGCACTTGCAGAACCCGGTCTTGGTCGAGGGAGCGGATGCTGCCTGCGGGCAGGTCCTGGTTTTCGTTTTCCACCGCTGTTGCTACCTGCTGGGGTGTCACGCCATAGGCCTCCAGCGCGGCGGGCTGCAAATACAAATTGATCTGCCGTGGCGTGCCACCTACCAACGTGGCAGAACCGACGCCGCGCACATTTTCCAAGCGGCGTTTGAGCACCTGGTCGGCCCAACGGGTCAGCTCCACCGGGCTGGGTGCGCCGGCTGCGGCGTCGGCGGTGATGGCCATCGACCAAATGGCTTTGGCAGATGGGTCAAAACGCAGCACGCGCGAGTCTTTGACTTCGGGGCGCAGCAGCGGCTTGACCCCGGCGACTTTCTCCCGCACATCGTCGGCGGCTTTGCGCCCCTCGGACTGCAAGCCGAATTCGATGATGACTATCGACTGGCCTTCATAGCTGCGCGAGGTCAGGTTGCTGATGCCGCCAATCGGGTTGACCGCCTCTTCAATTTTTTTGGTGACTTCGCTCTCAACGATTTCGGGTGAAGCGCCGGGGTATTCCGTGATCACCACGACCGTGGGGAAGTCGATATTCGGGAACTGGTCAATCTGTAGGCGTTGCAAGGAGAACCAGCCCAGCACCACCAAGGCCAGCATGGCCATGGTCGCAAAGACCGGGTTATGCAGGCTGACGCGGGTGAACCACATAGATCAAGGCGTTGCCGCGCCGATGCGGATGGCACTGCCGGGCCGCAAAGGCCCCACCGTACCGCCCAGCACCTGTGCACCTGCGGCAAGGCCCTCGACCGCCACCATCAAGGGTGCATCCGGTTTGCTGGCTTCGCTGCCCATTCCGCGCGCACCCAGCGTCACCGTCTGGTGCTGCACTTTTCCGTCCACCAGCAGTTGCACATAGGGCAGCGGCTTGTCGGTGCGCACCGCGCTCAGCGGCAGCGCCAGCGCGGTGGTGCTGGACACCGCCACCGTACCCTGCGCAAACAGGCCCTGGCGCAGGCCCGCGCTGTCGGCCAGCGCCAGGTAGGCGATTACCGAGCGGTTACCCGGCGTGGCGTTGGGGTTGATGCGCACGATCCGCGCCGCAATGGGTGCGGACATGCCGTCCACACTCAGGCGTGCGCTTTGCCCGACTTGCAGTTGCAGCGATTCAGCGGCACCCACCGAGGCCTCTAATTCGAGCTTGGATAAATCCACAATTTCCACGATCCGCGCATCCACTGATGCGCGCTCGCCCGGCTGGGTCAGCCGCTGCGCAATCTGGCCGCTGATCGGGGCGCGCAGCACGCCGTCGTCCAAGGATTTGCGGGCGATGTCCACGGCCGCTTGCGAGGCGCGGTACAGCGCCTGGGCACTGGCCAGCGCGGATGTCGATGAATCCAGCGCAGTCTTGGAGATAAAGCCCTGTTCTACCAGTGCGCGGTTGTTGTCAAAGTTGCGCTGCGCCACATCGATTTGGGTTTTGCTGGATTCGGCCTGTTGCTGGGCTTGCTGCAGGCGCGGGCCGGCTTCGCTGTTTTCAATGCGGCCGATCACCTGACCGGCCTTCACAAAATCGCCCTCACGCACCTGCAGGCCCTGCACTTCGCCGGCCACGCGCGCCTTCACGAATGCTGCATTACTGGCTTTGATTGGACCCGAGACCGCCACGCCCACCGCCAAGGTGTGGGTCTGCAAGGTGAGCACATCGATCGCCGTCAACACGGTGGCCGGTGCCACCTTGGCCGATTCGGTTTGGGCCGCAGCCTTGGCGCGTTCGGTCTGGCGTTTGTCCACCACGCGGTAGGCCCCAGCTGCCACGGCCAGCACCACAAGCCCTACCACCAGCCAACCGTAACGCACCCGCATGCTTAACCCGTTATTCCAAAAATGAAAGGGCAGTTTAGCCGTGCGGGGTGTACGCTGTGTAATGCCCCTGTCCCGGCCGACCCAGGGGCATTGGCGTCTATGCTTGGCTTCGTTTTCATGTTTTTCATCCTATGCAAACACATTCACATTCCACCATCACGCTGGGCGCGGGTTGCTTCTGGTGCAGCGAGGCGGTTTTCGTGCTGGTGCGCGGCGTGCTCGATGTCGAGTCCGGCTACAGCAACGGCCACGTTCAGCAGCCCCGCTACGAAGACGTCTGCAGCGGCGTCAGCGGCCACAACGAAGTCATCAAGCTGGTCTTTGACCCCGCGCAGATTAGCCTGCGCGAGATTCTGGAAATCATGTTCCTGATCCACGACCCCACCAGCTTGAACCGCCAGGGCAACGATGTCGGGCCGCAGTACCGCAGCGGCATTTACTGCTCCGACGCTGCGCAACTCGCCGAGGTCCAGGCCTTTGTGGACGAGGTCCAAGCCAGTCGCGCATTCAGCCGTCCCATCGTCACCGAGCTGGCGCTGCTGGACAACTACTGGGCCGCCGAGGATTACCACCAGGACTTCTTTGCGCGCAACCCCAACCAGGGCTACTGCATGGCGGTGGCCGCGCCCAAGGTCGACAAGTTCCGCAAAACCTTTGCACGCCTGGCCAAGGCCTGAGCGCTAGCCGCGCAGCACACTGCTTAGTCTGCGGCTTTGCCGGGCTTGCCCGGAGGGCTGGGCTGGCAGTGGGCCACCAGTTGCTTGACGATGCCGGTGATCCACTCGCGGTCTGCTTGTGACAGCGTGGACAGCCAGATGCCAATCCGGTCCGCCTGCGGCACCGGCGCGACGGTGCGGTCGCCAATCAGTTCCATCATGGTCGTATTCAGCAGCAGCGAAATCGTCTCAATCGTGGTCAGCGGGGGCAGTATGTTGCCGGTCTCGTAGCGCGAGACGGTCAGCGTGTCCACGTCCAGCAAGTCTGCCAAGCGGCCCTGCGTCAGGCCTGCGGCCTTGCGGCGCGCAGCAATGTTGCGGCCCAGATTCTTGGCCAGTGCGCGGGGAGCGAGTTTTTCCATACCAATCTTTCCAATAGTTCCAACAAGATTCGGTTTGATGGCACAAAACTTGAGCCGTTTTCAGCGCGATTGGCCCCGCGCGCAGGGCATAAGGCGGCCGTTCGCTGTCACGCCCCCCGCACATAGGTCAGCATGCGTCCCCGGTAAGGGGTTTCGCCCGCCGCCTGCCCCTGAACCAGCGCCTGCTCGTGCACCGAGAAACCCAGCAGCCGCATATGGCGGTGAAACTGCGGCCGGTTGCTGCGGTTGGGGTCGACCAGCCAGACCTCGGCGCTGGCGCTGGCGTGGGTCTCAATGAAGGCGGCCAGGTCGCCGCGCTCGTCGCGCTCATACAGCACGTCGCTGGCCACAATCAGGCCAAAGCGCCCGCTTAAAGTCGTCTCATTGGCGCTCGCCAGCAGCCCCTCGCCCCACTGGCCGTGCCGGTAGGGCAGCGGCGGCAGCTGGTTGAGCGCGACGTTGGCGCGTAAAAACACGCCGGAAAGCGGATGGCAGTCGCTGGCCGTCACATCCGCCCCGCGCCGGTGCGCCACCAGACTGGCCAGCGCCAGCCCGCAGCCGATCTCCAAAATCCGCTCCCCCGCCCGCACCGGATGCGCCGCCATGCGCCGCGCCAGCCGCAGCCCCGACGGCCACAACAAGCC
>CANIRI010000048.1 GCA_947469815.1 Comamonadaceae bacterium
ACCAACGCCTACATCGCCATGAAGAGTGCGCCCGATCTGCCCCGCAGCAACTTCACCGCCATGCTCCGCCTGGACCACAACCGCGCCCTGAGCCAACTGGCCGCGAAGACCGGCGAGCCTGTCGCGGCCATTCAGAAAATGGCGGTCTGGGGCAACCATTCGCCCACCATGTACGCCGATTACCGCTTCGCCACCATCGATGGGGCCTCGGTGAAAGACATGATCAATGACCACGACTGGAACGCCAATACCTTTTTGCCCACCGTGGGCAAGCGCGGCGCGGCCATCATTGCCGCACGCGGTGTGTCGTCGGCGGCTTCGGCGGCCAACGCGGCGATTGACCACATGCGCGACTGGGCTTTGGGAACCGGCGGACGCTGGGTCACCATGGGCATTCCATCGGACGGGCATTACGGCATTCCCAAGGACGTGATGTTCGGCTTTCCGGTCACCTGCGAGGCTGGCACCTACCGCATGGTGGAAGGTCTGCCCGTCGATGCATTCAGCCAGCAATGTATAGACAAAACGCTCAAGGAGCTGCTCGACGAGCAGGCTGGCGTAGCCCATTTGGTGTGAGTTTTCCGCAGCGCCCTGTGCATGTTGCATCTCCGCCAGGTATTGCACGGCGCGCCAGAGCGCATGCGCAAAAGCTTGGCCAATTGAAACGTTTTGCGCTGCATGGAAACGCATTGTTATTGAGGAGAAATTGAGATGTTGAAAGCCTACCGTGACCATGTTGCCGAGCGCGCCGCGCTGGGCATTCCGCCCCTGCCTTTGGATGCCAAGCAAGTCGCGGCCTTAATTGAGCTGATCAAGTCGCCACCGGCTGGTGAAGCCGAATTTTTGATGGACCTGCTGACCCACCGCGTGCCGCCCGGCGTGGACGATGCGGCCAAAGTCAAGGCTTCGTTTTTATCGGCTGTGGCCCATGGCGATGTCAGCGTGGCTTTGATCAGCCGGGCTAAAGCTACCGAGCTGCTGGGCACCATGGTGGGTGGCTACAACGTCAAACCGCTGATCGATTTGCTGGACCACGCCGACGTGGCAGCGTTGGCGGCACAGGCCTTGAAAAAGACCTTACTCATGTTCGACTTTTTCCATGATGTGGCCGTCAAAGCGCAGGCGGGCAATGCCATGGCCAAAGAGGTGATGCAGAGCTGGGCCGACGCCGAGTGGTTCACCGTGCGCCCCGAAGTGCCGCGCTGCATTCCCGTGACCGTATTCAAAGTGCCGGGCGAGACCAACACCGACGACCTGTCGCCCGCGCCCGATGCCTGGAGCCGCCCGGACATCCCCATGCATTACCTGGCGATGCTCAAAAACACGCGCGCGGATGCCGCTTTCCGCCCCGAAGAAGACGGCAAGCGCGGGCCTATGCAGTTCATCGACGATCTGAAGAAAAAAGGCCATCTGGTAGCTTATGTCGGCGACGTGGTGGGCACGGGTTCGAGCCGCAAGTCGGCCACCAACAGCGTGATTTGGGCGACCGGTCAAGACATTCCCTTTGTGCCCAACAAGCGCTTCGGTGGGGTCACGCTGGGCGGAAAAATTGCGCCTATCTTTTTCAACACCCAGGAAGACTCCGGCGCGTTGCCGATTGAAGTGGACGTCTCCCAACTCGAAATGGGCGACGTGCTCGAAATCTATCCCTATGACGGAAAAATCACCCGTGGCGGCGTAACGGTGGTGGAGTTCAAGCTGCGCAGCGAAGTGCTGCTGGACGAGGTGCGCGCCGGGGGCCGTATCAACCTCATCATCGGGCGCAGTTTGACCGCCAAAGCGCGGGAATTTCTGGGCTTACCTGCCTCGACTTTGTTCCGCTTGCCACAGCCGCCGGTTGCCACGAAGGCCGGTTTCACGCTGGCACAAAAAATGGTCGGGCGCGCGGTCGGCCTGCCAGAAGGCCAGGGCGTGCGCCCCGGCACGTATTGCGAGCCGCGCATGACCACGGTGGGCTCCCAGGACACCACCGGTCCGATGACGCGTGACGAGCTCAAAGACCTGGCTTGCCTGGGCTTCAGCGCCGATCTGGTGATGCAGTCTTTCTGTCACACCGCAGCCTACCCCAAAGCCGTGGACGTGAAGATGCACCACGAGCTACCGGCCTTTATGTCCAACCGCGGTGGCGTCGCTTTGCGCCCGGGTGACGGCGTGATCCATTCCTGGCTGAACCGCCTGCTGCTGCCCGACACCGTGGGTACAGGCGGCGACAGCCACACCCGTTTCCCCATTGGTATCAGCTTCCCTGCAGGCTCGGGTCTGGTGGCTTTTGGCGCGGCCACCGGCGTGATGCCGCTGGATATGCCCGAGTCGGTGCTGGTGCGCTTCAAAGGCAGCATGCAACCTGGCGTGACCTTGCGTGATCTGGTCCACGCGATTCCGCTGTATGCGATCAAGGCGGGTCTACTCACTGTTGCCAAGGCTGGCAAGGTGAATGTTTTTTCCGGCCGTATTCTGGAAATCGAAGGCTTGCCGGACCTCAAGGTCGAGCAGGCCTTTGAGCTGTCGGATGCATCGGCCGAGCGTTCTGCTGCGGGCTGCACCATCAAGCTCAACCCGGCGCCGGTCCAGGAGTACCTGACCAGCAACATCGTGCTCATGAAAAACATGATTGCCCAAGGCTATGCGGACGCCCGCACGCTGCAGCGCCGTATTGACAAAGTGCAGGCCTGGCTGGACCAGCCGTCCTTGTTGGATGCCGATAAAGACGCCGAATACGCCGCCGTGATTGAGATCGATCTGGCCGACATCAAGGAGCCGATTCTGTGCTGCCCCAATGACCCGGATGACGCCAAATTCCTGTCGCAAGTGGCAGGCACCAAGATTGACGAAGCGTTCATTGGTTCATGCATGACCAATATCGGTCACTTCCGCGCAGCGGCGACCCTGTTGGGCGGGCAGCGCGATATTCCGGTCAAGCTTTGGGTCGCCCCGCCCACCAAAATGGACGAGAGCGAGCTGATCAAGGAAGGCCACTACGCGGCATTTGGCGCATCGGGCGCACGTACCGAAATGCCGGGCTGCAGCTTGTGCATGGGCAACCAGGCCCAGGTGCGTGAGGGTGCGACTGTGGTCTCCACCAGCACCCGCAACTTCCCCAACCGCCTGGGCAAAAACACCCAGGTGTTTCTGGCTTCCGCCGAATTGGCTGCTATTGCCTCCAAGCTGGGCCATCTGCCCACGGTGAAGGAGTACCACGATGCCATGGGCGTGGTGAATAAAGCCGGTGCGGCGATTTATCAGTACCTGAACTTCGACCGTATTGAAGAATACGCCGAGGCCGCAGCCGCCAGCCCCGCCTGAGCGGGGCGGAAGCGTCAGGCGCTGAATTCGAAGACGCGTTGAAAGCTGAAGGCGATCGTGGCCAAGAGCACGCCGGTGCCGCCCAGCAACGCAGCGCCCAGCCCGAACACAGTCAGACCATTCGTCTGACCGGCGGGAGACTCCGGATCCTCCTCGGGGTTGAAGCGCGTATTCCACGCCGGCCCACTTTGAAGCCCGTACAGGATGGCGCGCAGGGCATAGGCGCTGATCGTCAGCCCCAGCAGCGGAATCAGTAACCAGCTCAGTTGGTCGTCCAAACTGATGTGGCGTGCCCGCAGAACGCCGTAGCCGCCCAGCAGTACGGGCACCAGCGTAAGCCAGCTGCCAAGGCCGTAGCGTCCGTACAGATACAGCCGGTGCAGGCCCAACGGCCCGGTCAAAAAAGTCAGCCAGACGGCCAGGGTTTTGTTTTTCATAGGGTCGATTGTGCGGGCGGCGAGTGTTGACCGTCCCCGATGGCGCGCTGCATCAACACCACATCCAGCCAGCGCCCGAACTTCCAGCCGCATCCCGGCAACACGCCAGCCTGGCTGAAACCGCAGCCTCGGTGCACTGCGATGGACGCTGCGTTGTCCGAGTCACCAATGACGGCAATCAGGCTGCGCACGCCGGCCAGCTCAGCCTGGCCCACCAGCTCGGTCAACAGCAAACGGCCCCAGCCGCGACCCGCGACCTGCGGGGCGAGATAAATCGAATCTTCGGCCGAAAAGCGGTAGGCCGGGCGCGGCTTGAACCAGTTGCAGTAAGTGAAGCCGCATACTTGGCCGTCGTCCTCCAGAACCAGAAATGGCAAACCTTTGCCCAGCACGTCTTCGCGGCGCGCGGCCATGTCTGCGGGGGAGGGCGGCTCGATTTCAAACGTGCCTGTTCCGGTGAGCACATGGTGCCTGTAGATGGCGGCGATTTGCGGCACATCGTCAGCGCTGCTGGGTCGGATCAGGGGCATGGAGTGAGAAAGATATAATCGCAGGCTATTCTGAGTGTCGCTGGCCGGGTGGTCAGTCGCGTGTCTCAAGCTCTGAATTTTACGATTGACCCCCTTCAGTCACCCAAAGGACCCACTATGGTCGTTATTCGACTTTCCCGCGGCGGCGCTAAAGCGCGCCCCTTCTTCAACATTGTCGTGGCCGACAAACGCAACCGCCGCGACGGCCGTTTCATTGAGCGCATTGGTTTTTACAACCCGATTGCGACGGTCAACGAAGAGAGTATCCGCATCGCGCATGACCGCTTGTCGTACTGGCAAGGCGTAGGCGCTCAAGCCTCGCCCACGGTGGATCGTCTGATCCGCCAGGCGGCCAAAGCCGCCACTGCCGCAGCCTGAGCGACCGGTTTGGCGGGGTGTAGCTCCGCCTTCCTGGTGCCCCTGACATGCTTGCCGGACTTGAACCCGCCGAATTGCCGGCAGACGCGGTTGAAGTAGGGCGTATAGCCGACGCCTGGGGCGTCCAAGGCTGGTTCAAGGTGATTTCCCACAGCGCCCAGCCGGAGGCGCTTTTTTCATCCAAGCGTTGGTATCTGCTGCCCACCGAGCGTGGACCTAAACCGTTCGACGGCGTCGGGTTGATGGCTATTCGTGAGGCCAAAGACCACTCCGGCACAGTAGTCGCCCGTTGCCAGGACATCGCGGACCGCGACGCAGCGCAAGCGCTCAAGGGCTCCCGGATCTTTGTTGCACGCTCCAGTTTTCCCACGGCGGCGCCTGACGAGTTCTACTGGGTGGACTTGATTGGCTTGTCTGTGGCCAACCGCGAAGGTTTGGATTTAGGTGTGGTGCGCGACCTGGTATCGACCGGACCGCAAACGGTGCTGGTCATCGAGCACACGCAGGGCGAGGTTGTGCGCGAGATCCTGATTCCTTTTGTGTCGGTGTATGTGGACGATGTGGATATGGCGCAGCGCCTGATCCGTGTCGACTGGCAGCCCGATTACTGATCGCATAGCCCATATACCGCCCGTACACCAGCCGTATCCCTGTCGTCCGCCATGCGTTTTGACGTCATCACACTGTTTCCGGAGCTCTTTGAGCCTTTCGTTCGGGTCGGGATCACCCGCCGCGCTTTTGAGTCCGGCGCGGTCGAGCTGCATTGTTTCAACCCGCGCGACGTGGTCACCGATACCTACCGGCGCGTCGATGACCGGCCTTTTGGCGGCGGCCCGGGCATGGTTTTCATGGCCCAGCCTTTGCTGGACACACTGGCCGTCATTCGCAAGCAGCGACAAGACGATGCCCCGGTGGTGCTGTTTTCGCCTCTTGGCCCGCATTTGGACCACGCTGCCGTACAGGGCTGGTCGGACAGCACCGGCGCGATTCTGATTTGCGGCCGTTATGAGGGCCTGGACCAGCGTTTTATTGATGCCCATGTCGATCAGCAGATCAGCCTGGGGGATTTTGTACTCTCGGGTGGCGAAGTCGCGGCCATGGCGTTAATCGACGCCATAGCCCGCTTGCAGCCGGGCGTTTTAGGCGACCAGGACAGCCACCATTTCGACAGCTTCAACCCGGCTTTGGACGGTTTACTGGATTGCCCGCACTACACCCGGCCGGAATACTGGGAGGGCCAACCGGTCCCGCCCGTGCTGCTCTCGGGCAACCACCAGCAGATTGCGCTGTGGCGGCGTCAGCAGCGACTGCGTGCTACCGCCTTGCTGCGGCCGGATTTGCTGGCCCGTGCCCGCGCGTCTGGCGCGTTGGGGCAGCAGGACGAAGCGTTTTTGGGCACCTTGCCCGAGCCCGAGCCCGGCAATTGAGGCTGCACTTGGCGGGTTTCGTATAATTACGGGCTAACCTGATCCTCTGTCCGACCAAAGCGGCTTCCTCGTTCTGAAGAGGCTACGCTTGGCATCAAGCCTGAATGCCGGTGCGCGCATGATCAACGAAAGAAGCTATGAACCTGATCCAAACCCTGGAGCAAGAAGAAATTGCCCGTCTTGGGAAGACCATTCCCGAATTCGCCCCCGGCGATACCGTTATCGTCAGTGTCAACGTCGTTGAAGGCACCCGCAAGCGCGTGCAGGCCTACGAAGGCGTTGTGATTGCCAAGCGCAACCGCGGCCTCAACAGCGGCTTTATTGTCCGCAAGATTTCCAGTGGCGAGGGTGTGGAGCGTACCTTCCAGACCTACAGCCCGCTGATTGCCGGTATCGAAGTAAAACGCCGTGGTGATGTGCGCCGCGCCAAGCTCTACTACCTGCGTGACCGCAGCGGCAAGTCAGCGCGTATCAAGGAAAAGCTGCCAGCCAAGAAGACCGCGGCCTGATCGACCTAGACTGCGCCTTCCCGCAAGCCGCCTCAGACACCGTCTGCGGCGGCTTTTTCTTTGGCAACCCCGTCCTAACTCCATGGCACTCCCTGTATTTGATCCCCGCCAGATTCCGGTCGATGCGGTCGACGCCCATTTGTCAGCGGTGGATCACTCCGAGTTGCAGGCCGATGCACTCATACGGCGTTTCGCGATGCCGCCCGCGTGGAGCGCAGAATTGCCTGGCGACCACAGCGCCGCAGCTGGGAAGGTGCTGCGACGCGCGGCCGTTTTGGTGCCGATTGTGGTTGGCGTCGAACCCACGGTTTTATTGACCCAGCGTACGGATGACTTGAGCAGCCACCCGGGCCAAATAGCCTTTCCCGGCGGCCGTATCGATCCGCAAGACCGCGATGAGGCTGACGCAGCGCTGCGCGAAGCCTGGGAAGAAGTCGGACTGGAGCGGCGCTTTGTCACCGTTTTGGGCAACTTGCCGACCTATGCCACCGGCAGTGCGTACAGCGTGACGCCGGTGGTGGCCTTGGTACAATCCGGTTTTACTTTGCGCACCAACAGCGGGGAAGTGGCCGAGGCATTCGAAGTGCCCCTGTCCCATTTCACCAACCCTGCCAACCACCGGTGGCATAGCAGCGACTGGGAGCAACGCCGCCGCCAATGGTTGTCCATGCCCTACCTGGATGCGCGCCTTGGCGGTGAACCAGTCGAGCGTTTTGTGTGGGGCGTGACCGCCGGCATTCTGCGTAATTTCTACCGTTTTTTGATGGCCTGAGCCACCAGGGCTTACGCACCGACTGCCCGCTATCATGCGTGCATGGGTTTTCTATCGCTCTTGTTTGCGCTGGTTATTGAGCAGGTGCGTCCGTTTACGGGCATCAGCCGTTTGCGCACCTGGGGCGGCGGCTGGATCGATTGGGTCCTGAAGAATTTCGATGCCGGTGGATCCGGGCAAGGGATGCTTTGCTGGAGTATCGCGGCGCTGGTGCCTGCCGGCTGCGTCATTCTGATCCATTGGGCCCTGGCGCTTTGGCTGGGTTTGTTCAGTGCCTTTGTCTGGAATGTCGCGGTTTTGTACGCGACCCTGGGTTTTCGCCAGTTCAGCCACTACTTCACAGAAATCCGCACCGCCCTGGAGATGGGGGACGATGAAACCGCCCGGCGGGTTTTGCAGAGCTGGACAGGGCCCTTGCCCCTTGCGCTCACGCGCGCCGAGATCATCCGGCGCTTGGTTGTGCAATCGGTACTCAGCGCACACCGCCATGTGTTCGGCGTATTTACCTGGTATTCGATCGGCTCTTTATTGGGCATGGGCCCCGCCGGCGCAGTGGTGTACCGCGTCGGGGCTTCCATTCAGGCGCGCGCGCTGATGCGGGTCGATGCTGGTACCCGCGCCAGTTCTGCAGTGCAAGAGTTTGCCGGCCGACTTTGGTGGTTTCTGGATTGGTTACCGGTGCGGATGACGGCCATGGGATTTGCGTTTGTGGGCAGCTTTGAAGAATCCATCGATTTGTGGCGGCGCTGGGAAATCATCAAACCCGGTGATAACGATGCGCTGTTATTGGCTGCCACCTCCGGGGCCATTGGCATTCAGTTGAACGAGCCTGCTGGCGTTGTACTGGCCGCCCCGTCGCTGGAGCCGCTGGGTGGACAAGTCGAACCGGGTGAGGCGGTAGATGGACACAAATCGCCCCAGATCGGCCACCTCGCTGCGGTGGTCGGCCTGGTCTGGCGCACCGTGGTCATGTGGCTGGTGTTGCTGGCGCTCATGACGCTGGCGCGTCTGCTGGGCTAGCTAGCGCGGGCCGCCCCCGCGCTGGCGTTTTCAGTAGCGCTGCTGGGAGAGTTCGGCAAAGAGTTCCTGGTAAATCCGGTAGCGGTGGGGGCTGATGATGCCGCCGCTTTCGCCGCCGTCGCGTTGCGCGACTCGGGTGATGACGCCGCAGCCGGGCTCGTGCAAATGGCTGCAGTTGTAGAACTTGCATTGATCCACCCAGGCACACAAATCGGGCATCAGACTGGCCAGGCGCATGGGGTCAATATGCTGCAGACCAAACTCCTGGAATCCCGGTGAATCAATCAGTGCGGTAGTGCGCGCATCGTCGGTCCAGTAGTGGGTGGTGCTGGTGGTCGTGTGTTTGCCAGAATTCAAGGCGGTGGAGATTTCCTGCGTCAAAGCCTGTGCGCTTGGCACCAGCCGGTTGATCAGCGTGCTTTTGCCCGCGCCCGATGGGCCCAGTACCAGGGTGGTTTTTTGCGCCAGCGCATCCAACAGATCAGACCAACCGTCTGCCGGGCTGCTTGGGGATGCATCGGTCGCATGGGATTTGGGGCGTAGCGCTGTCGCCAACACCGTGTAGCCCATCGCTCGGTAGGGTGCCAGGCGCTCCCAAGCGCGGCTGAAGTGCGGCTCCAGATCGCTTTTGTTCAGGACGATCAACACCGGAATGTCTTGCGCGGCAGCGGCAATCAGGGCGCGGGTGAGCTGGCTCTCGGAGAATTCAGGCTCGGCGGCGATCAGGATCAGCACCAGGTCCAGGTTGGCGGCAAAGGACTTGGTGCGTATTTCATCTTGCCGGTAGAGCAGGTTGCGCCGCTCCAGCACCTGCTCGATCGTGCCTTCGTCTTCTGAGGGCATCCACAGCACCCGGTCACCGACCACGGTCTGGCTTTTTTTGCCCCGCGCGTGGCACATCCAGCGTTCGCCCTGCGGGGTTTCAATCCAGACATGGCGGCCATGGCTGGCGACTACCAGACCTTCGCGTAGCGCGGCGGTGGGAACCCGTGAAGTAGCCAAGCGGCTCAGGCCTTGCCGGCGTCGCCGCCGAGCAAGCTGTCAACCTGCAGCGCCGCTTCGATGTCGAGCACGGTGATGCCCGGCGGTTGGTGGGTGCGCCAGCGCACGGTGCAGCGCTGGTATTGCAGCAGCATGTCGGGATGGTGGTCTATGCGTTCTGCCAGATAGGCCACTGCGTTGGCAAAGGCCATGGTGGCGAGGTAGCCGTCGAAAGTAAAAACCCGCTCAATGGCCAGTGTGGGCCCGTCGCCATGCAGGCGCCATTGCGGCAGCGCTGCGAGCTGGCTGAGTAGTTGCGGTGCGGTGAAGGCGCTGGGGCGGGGCATGCGCGCCAATCAGCTGTAGGTGGCCGACATGCGCGCCAGGCGTTCGGTAGCCGGCGGATGCGAATAGTAGTAGCGCACAAACAGCGGGTCGGGCGTGAGCGTAGCGGCGTTGTCCTGGTACAGCTTCAACAGAGCGGATGCCAAATCCTGACCCCGGGTCTGGGCGATGGCATAGGCATCGGCTTGGAATTCGTCGCGCCGTGACACCTGCGCCAACAAGGGTCGTAGAACGCCGCCAATCATGGGCATCAACATCATGGCCAGCAGCAAAGCCAGGCCATCGTTAGGGCCGGTGAGGAGTGGCAAAACCCCCAGGCCGGTGTAGAACCAGATTTGACCGCTTAGCCAGCCCAGAGCGGCAAAGCCGAAAAAGCTCACACCAAATAGCATGATGATCCGCTTGGTCACGTGGCGGTGTTTGAAATGCCCCAGTTCATGCGCCAGCACCGCGTCCACTTCGCCCGGGTCCAGTTGCTTGAGCAGGGTGTCGTAGAACACCACGCGTTTGGCTGCACCAAAGCCGGTGAAATAGGCGTTGGCGTGGGCGCTGCGTTTGCTGCCGTCCATCACAAACAGGCCTTTGGCGTGGAAGCCGCAGCGCTGCATCAAAGCAGTGACCCGCTGCACCAGTTCGGCGTCCTGCAGCGGCTCAAAGCGGTTGAACCAAGGCGCGATCCATGTCGGGTAAATCACCATTGCCAGCAGGTTGAAGGCCATCCAGGCCGCCCAGATCCACAGCCACCACAGCGGCCCCGTCGCGCCCATCAGCCACAAAAACAATGCCAGCAAAGGCAGACCAATAGCAGCGCCCAAAACGAGCGATTTCACCGTGTCTTGCAGCCACAGGGCAGGGGTCATTTTGTTGAAGCCGAAGCGTTGCTCCAGCACAAAAGTCATGTACAGCGAAAAGGGCAACTCCAACAGGCTGTTGATAACCGTGAACGCCGCCACCAGCGCTACTTGCTGCAGCAAGCCGGTCCCCATCCATTGCACCAACAGCGCGTTGAGTGTGGACAGGCCTGTCAGCAGCGTCCAGCCCAAAGTCAGCGCCACACCCCATGCCAGATCCAA
>CANIRI010000049.1 GCA_947469815.1 Comamonadaceae bacterium
ATCGCCGCTTTGCCCGCAGGTATAGAGGTGTTTCACGTGGAACCGCTGGTGGTGCCCCGGCTGGATGCGCAGCGCTGCCTGGTGTGGATGCGTAAAAAAACGGCATAAATCCGCTGCCGTACACTCGCGCTTCCTCTTTTTCAACTTCCCATGCTCGGCGTTACCGATTACGGCACTTTTGTCGCCACTGTTTTACTGTTTCTGTTCATTCCCGGCCCAGGCAATCTGGCGCTGGTGATGTCCACGGGCAAGGGCCGTATTCCCGGCGGCCTGGCTGCGACTTTCGGGGTGATCGCCGGGGACCAGGTGCTGATGTGGTGCGCTGTGGCCGGGCTGGCCACACTTTTGTCGCATTACCCAGCCGCTTTCCAGGCGATGCAATGGGTGGGCGCTGCCTACCTGGCCTGGTTGGGTGTGCATATGTTGCGCGCCAAGCCGGGCGCCGCTCCTGCGATTCACATCCGGCCGCGCCAGTATTTCCGCCAGGCGATGGTGATCACGCTGATGAACCCCAAAGCAATTTTGTTTTACATGGCGTTTTTCCCGCTGTTTGTCGATCCGCAGACCCAGCAGGGTTTGGTGACTTACGCCTTCATGGCCGCCACCATCGCGGCGCTCACTTTTTTGTACGGCCTGGCCGCCACCTTACTCACCCATTTTCTGGCGGAGCGCATCCGTGCTCAGCCTCGCGTGGCGCAGTGGCTCGAGCGCGTGGCCGGCGTGTTTTTGCTGGGCTTTGGCGTCAAGCTGGCGCTTTCGCAATGAGCACAGCAGGCCATCGTTTTCAGATGTCGATCAGCGGGTAATTCATGGCCAAAATATTCTGTATCGCCAATCAAAAAGGTGGCGTGGGCAAAACCACCACCACTGTGAACCTGGCCGCCGGTCTGGCCAAGGTCGGCCAGCGTGTGCTCATGGTCGATCTGGACCCACAAGGCAATGCCACCATGGGCTCTGGCGTCGACAAGCGCCAGCTGGAGTTGACGGTATACGAGGTGCTGCTGGAGGAAGCCACGATCACGCAGGCCCGCAGCCGCAGCGACAAACTGCTGAAGGCGGGCTGCAGCTACGACATCCTGGGCGCGAACCGCGAGCTCGCTGGTGCCGAGGTCGAGATGGTCAGCTTGGAGCGGCGCGAGCGCCGCCTCAAAGCCGCGCTGCAGGCGGTGGACAGTGAATACGACTTCGTGCTCATCGACTGCCCGCCCTCGCTGTCCATGCTCACGCTCAACGGCCTGTGCTGTGCCCATGGCGTGATCGTGCCTATGCAGTGCGAGTACTTTGCCCTGGAAGGCCTGACCGATTTGGTCAACACCATCAAGCAGGTGAAGGCGAATTTGAATGATGACTTGCAAATTATTGGTTTGCTGCGCGTCATGTTCGACCCGCGCATCACCTTACAAAACCAGGTCAGTGAGCAGCTCAAGGCGCACTTTGGCGACAAGGTGTTTGACACCGTGATCCCCCGCAATGTGCGCCTGGCCGAGGCCCCCAGCTACGGCTTGCCCGGCGTGGTGTTCGACCCGGCATCGCGTGGCGCGCAGGCCTTTGTCGCTTTTGCGCTGGAAATGGTGCAGCGCATCAAGAGCATGTGATCCCATGGCATCGCCATCACCTGCGCGCGTCCTGTTGCTGCCCGGCTGGCAAAACTCCGGCCTGCAGCATTGGCAGAGCCGTTGGGAAGCGCTTTACGGCGACTTGCGGGTGGAGCAGCACGATTGGATGCATCCTTTGCGCGGTGACTGGGTGATGCGCCTTGAAGAGGTGGTGCAGGCGCAGGGTGAAGAGGTGGTGTTGGTGGCCCACAGCATGGGCTGCCACTTGGTGGCGGCCTGGGCAGCGCAAACCCGTCTTAGCTACCGCGTGCGCGGCGCGCTGCTGGTGGCACCCGGCGATCCGCAGCAGCCCGAGCTGGCGGCGGTCTTGCACAGCTGGACGCCGCTGGTGCTGCCGCATCTGCCCTTCCCCAGCCGTTTACTGGGCAGCCGGAACGACCCGTATTGCAGCCTGGCGCGTGCGCAAAGTTTTGCCGATGCCCTGGGCGCGCAGTGGATGGATTGCGGCGAAGCGGGCCACATCAACGCCGACTCCGGTTTGGGCGACTGGCCGCAAGGGCGCGCGCTGCTGAACGATTTTTTGAACACATAACCATAAGCATTCGAAGGAAAACCACCATGGCCACCAAAAAACCCAAAGGACTCGGCATGGGCCTGGAAGCGCTGCTCGGCCCCAAAGTGCCGGACGCGCCCGGCCAACAGGACAGCGCTTTTGGTGCCGGCCAGCCGCACACCTTGTTGCTCAGCGACATGGTGCCCGGCATGTACCAACCACGCACCCACATGGACGAAGGCGCGCTCTACGAGCTGGCCGAGAGCATCAAGGCGCAGGGCATCATGCAGCCCATCCTGGTGCGCCAGTTGGACACCGAGTACGCCGCCTTGCACCGCCCCGAAGGCTCCTCGCGCCCGGTCTACGAAATCATTGCGGGCGAGCGGCGTTTCCGCGCGGCCAAGCTCGCCGGGCTCGATAGCGCGCCGGTGCTGGTGCGCAACGTGCCCAACGAGGCCGCTGCCGCTATGTCGCTGATTGAGAACATGCAGCGCGAAGACCTCAATCCGCTGGAAGAGGCGCAGGGCCTGCAGCGCCTGATCAAGGAATTCGGCCTGACCCATGAGACCGCTGCCCAAGCCGTGGGCCGCTCGCGCAGTGCGGCGAGCAACTTGTTGCGTTTGCTCAACCTCGCCGATCCGGTGCAAACCATGCTGATGGCGGGCGACCTGGATATGGGTCATGCCCGCGCTTTGCTGGCTTTGGACAAGGCCAACCAGATCAGCGCTGCCAGCCAGATTGCGGCCAAAAAAATGTCGGTGCGCGAGGCCGAAAGCCTGGTGAAAAAACTCGGTGCGGAGTTTTCGCTCAAGGCCGTGAAACCCACGCGCGAGAAGTCGCGCGACATCAAGCGCGTGGAAGAAGAACTGTCCGATTTGTTTGCCGCGCAGGTGGAAATCAAGGTGAAAAAACGCATCAAGCGCAGCGGCCGGATCACCGAGATGGGCGAGTTGAGCATCCAGTTTGGCTCGCTCGATGAGCTCAACGGGCTGATCGAACGCCTCTCGCCCAACGTGGCCCGCTAGCGCGCTGCGGCCACTGGCTTATTGGTATATCCCGGCGCATCACCGCGTGTTCCAGCGTTTCACTCCGCCCTGGCCAGCGCCGGCTTTGCTCGGCTGGGGCCTGAGCTGGGCCATGTTCCGCTGGTTGCTGCAGTCCGATATGTCGCCCGGTATGGCCAGCCCGATTGCGGCCATGGTGGGCGTGGCCATCAGCCCCATGGGCCGCAGCTGGTGGCGCAGGCTGGCGATTGCTGGGGGTTTTCCCATATCGCTGGCGGTCATGGTGCTGGGCACGCAATCGGATTTGGCGGCCTGGGTGTGGCTGTTACCGCTAGCGCTCTTGTTACTCGTGTACCCGATCAATACCTGGGCTGATGCGCCCCTGTTTCCCACGCCGCGCAAAGCTTTGATCGGCCTGCGCGCCATCATCCGGCTGGACCAGAACGCCCGTGTGCTGGACGCCGGTTGCGGCCTGGGCCATGGTTTGCGCGCCTTGCGCCTGGCCTATCCCAAGGCGCAGCTGGAAGGGGTGGAATGGAGCGCCAGCCTCTTTGTGCTGTGCAAAGCGCTATGCCCCTGGGCCACGCTGCAGCGGGGCGATATGTGGGCCGTGGACTGGGCCGCGTACGACATGGTGTACCTGTTTCAGCGCCCTGAGAGCATGCCGCGCGTGGTGGAAAAAGCGCAGAGCATGCGTGCGGGTAGCTGGCTGGTCAGTCTGGATTTTGAGGCTGTGGGCATCCTGCCCCATATCGAACTGACGGCGCCCAATGGCAAGTCGATATGGGTTTACCGCTTGCCTTTTCGCGCCGCGCTATAAAGCCTGCGCAGTTCAGGGCTCAAGCGCAAAAATTTTGCCGGGGTTGAGGATGTTCAGGGGGTCCAGCGCCTGCTTGATGCTGCGCATCATCGCCACCGCACCCGTACCGGCCTCGCTCACCAAGAAATCCATTTTGTGCAGGCCGATGCCGTGCTCACCGGTGCAGGTGCCGCCCAGGCGCAGCGCGCGCATCACCAACTGGCTGTTCAATCGCTCGGCGGTTTCGCGCTCGGCCGGGTCTGCGGGGTCGATCAGATACGCCATGTGGAAATTGCCGTCGCCTACATGGCCGACCAGGTAATGCGGGATACCGGCTTCGGCCGCCTCGGTCACGCAATCGAGTAGCGCGTCAGCTAGGCGCGAGATCGGTACACAGGTGTCGGTTGCAATGCAGCGGCAACCGGGGCGCGATTGCAGTCCGGCAAAGTAGGCGTTGTGCCGCGCGGTCCACAAGCGGGTGCGGTCCTCGGGGGTCGCCGCCCATGCGAATGCGTGGCCGTGGTTGTCTTCCACGATCTCTTGCACCAGATCGATTTGTTCTTGCACGCCTGCGGGAGAGCCGTGGAACTCCATCAGCATCATCGGCCCCTCGGCCAGGCCGAGTTTGGAATGTTGATTCACCATGCGCACCGCGTTGCCGTCGAGCAGCTCGCAGCGCGCAATCGGGATGCCGAGCTGGATGATCTGGATAGTGGTGTTCACCGCGTCGGAGAGCGAATCAAAAGCGCAGGTGGCGGCCATGATGGCCTCGGGCAGCGGATAGAGTTTGAGCGTGATTTCGGTGATCACACCCAGCGTGCCTTCGCTGCCCACCATCAGGCGCGTCAGGTCGTAACCGGCTGATGATTTTTTCGCGCCGGTCCCGGTGCGTATGGCTTCGCCGCTGGCGGTCACCACTTCAAGCGCCAGCACGTTCTCGCGCATGGTGCCGTAGCGCACGGCGTTGGTGCCGCTGGCGCGGGTGGCGCACATGCCGCCAATGCTGGCGTCCGCACCCGGGTCAATCGGAAAGAACAAACCGGCGGACTTCACTGCCTCGTTGAGTTGTTTGCGGGTGACGCCGGGCTGCACGGTCACGGTCAAATCCGCGTCGTGGATGGCCAGCACCTGGTTCATGCGCCCCATGTCCACGCTGATGCCGCCTTGCACCGCCAGCAAATGCCCTTCCAGCGAGGAGCCCACACCAAAGGGGATTACTGGCACCGCGTAGCG
The DNA here is from genome assembly GCA_947469815.1 of Comamonadaceae bacterium. Classification (GTDB taxonomy): domain Bacteria; phylum Pseudomonadota; class Gammaproteobacteria; order Burkholderiales; family Burkholderiaceae_C; genus Allorhodoferax. Next base: position 5,146 of record CANIRI010000049.1, read on the forward strand.
CGCGGCAATTTGCAAAAGGCGCTGCACATCATGCGTGCTCTGTGCAAACACCACGCCGCCCGGGGGCGGTACATCAAAAGCCGACTCGTCGCGCCCATGCTGCGCGCACACGGCACCCGCGCTGGAAAACTGCGCTCCGAATGCGGCGCGGAGTTCTTCCAGCATGGCGTCGGGCGGATTGCGCATGGGGGCGTGCGAAAAAGCCTGTTGAGCCGACAATGGTGCGTTCATGGTGCGTCCTAGCGTGCATCAAAGCGTCAATAATGCCACTTTCACAGGAACATGCATATGGGAAACCGCCTGACACAAATTGCCACGCGCACCGGCGACGCGGGCACTACCGGCCTGGGAGACAACACCCGGGTCTCTAAAAACAGTTTGCGCGTGCACGCCATGGGCGATGTGGACGAGCTCAACTCCAACATCGGTGTGCTCTTGTGCGAGGACATGCCCGAGCGCGTGCGCCATGTTTTGGTCGAGATCCAGCACCAGCTTTTCAACCTGGGCGGCGAGCTTTCCATTCCCGGGTTTGAGCTGCTCAAAGAAGATGCCGTGCTGGCCATGGACCAGGCGTTAGCCGAGTTCAATGCCGACCTGCCCGCGCTGCTCGAGTTCATATTGCCCGCTGGAACCCGTGCCGCCGCGCTGGCGCATGTATGCCGCACCGTGGCCCGCCGCGCCGAGCGCGCCGTGGTGGCGCTGGGCAATGAAGAGGCGCTCAAAGAGCGGCCCCGCCAGTACCTCAACCGCTTGTCAGACTTGCTGTTTGTGCTGGCCCGCGTGCTCAACCGCCACCGTACGGATGGCAGCTCGGGCGATGACGTTTACTGGAAAAGCGAGCGCGTCGCGAAGGGCTAAATCGCAGCGCCAGGCTGTGCGCCTGGCTACCTTACATCTCGTCTTGCCACCAGTACCACTTGTACAGAAACTGCTGGCCCAGACGCCGAAAAGGTGCCAGCGCTTCCGAGCGGAACAGCTGGAACATGTTGGGGTATTCCAGCGGCGAGTTGTAAATCGGCAGGTCAAAAACCGCGTCGTTGCCGTCTTTACCGGCCACCCGCTGCGCCACCCGTTTGCCTGCCCAGGTCGAGAAAGACACGCCGTTGCCGCCGTAGCCGACTGCGTGCCAGACGGTTTGCGCCGGGTCCGGCCGCGTGATGCGCGGCATCATGTCGTGGCTCACATCGACCCAGCCCCACCAGGAGTAATCAATCGGAATGCCGGCCAGTGGCGGGAACTTGCGCGCAATCGCGTCGGTCAACAGCTTCAGGTGCTTGGGCTCTTCAGCGTCCGCACCGGTGATCGCGCTGCGGCTGCCCAGTTGCAGGCGGTTATCGCTCAGCAGCCGGTAGTAAAAACGCAGCGTGCGGGTATCAGTCAAAAAGGTTTGTGAGCGGAAATTGGTGGCTTTCAGTTCCGCATCGGTCAGCGGCCGTGTGACCACCGAGTTGGAGAGGATGGGCAGAATTTTGTTGCGCAGCACCGGGCTTGCGCCCTGCCCGGTATAGCCACCGGTGCACAGGACCACGCGCTTGGCCCGTACCGTGCCGCCAGGGGTGCGCAGATGGTGCACGCCGTGGATGGTTTCCCAGCCTTGCACCGGGCTGGCCGTGTGGATTTTCACGCCCAATGCCCGTGCTTTGCGCATCAGGCCGAAGGTGAATTTGAGTGGGTGTATGCCTACGCCCTCGGGCTCCCACATGGCCGCTGCCGCGTCGCGCTCGTCGCAGTAATTGGCGCGCAGTTCTTCGGCGCTCATCATCTGCGTGTCGTAGCCAAATACCTCGCGTCGCACCCGGGTTTGTTCTTGCAGGTAAGCCACTTTTTCGGGCCGGTGTGCCACATACAAATGCCCGCCGTCAAAGGCGTCGCAATCGATCTCGCGGGTGAGCTGGCGGAAGTTCTCGAAGCCGGTTCGGATCTCCATGTCCAGTTTCTTGGCCGTGTCCATGCCCCAGCGTTCGATCCACTGGGCGCGGGTCAGTCGCCCACTGGCGTTTTGGCCCTGGCCGCCGCTGCGGCTGGAGCAGCCCCAGGCGGTCTGGTTGGCCTCCAGCACCACAGCCTGGATGCCGTGGTCTTGCGCCAGGTACAGCGCGGTGGACATGCCGGTGGAGCCTGAGCCGATGACCACCACGTCCGCATCCATATCCCCGCTTACGGGGCCGTCGTCCTCAGGTGGCGTGCCCGCGCTGGCCACCCAGTAGGTGGGCGCGTAGGCGCGCCCCGCGCCAGGGTTGGCGTCCACCAGCGGGTCATACCGCGGGTTGTAGGCTTGCTGGGCAGCGTGGGGGGCGATGGTCGTGGTCATGGGGTTTGGGCGCGGCGCAGCGGCCTAGGCCAGCGGGCGCTGTGGTTTATTTGGCGGCAGGAATGTTGGGGCGGGCTTTGCGGAACACGTTTTTCACCAGAATTTTGCCGTCTTTGAAGGTGAACAGGTCGACCCCGTCGGTTTCGATCCGGCTGCCGTCGGCCGCCGTGCCTTCAAACGTCCATTCGGACACGCCAAAGTCGCCGTGCACAAAGTGCTTGCCCTTGGTCCATTGCACATCAGGTACTGCCGCCCATGCGCCGGCAAAGGCCTTGCGCACGGCTTCGGCGCCGCTGTGGCGGGTGCCGCAGGCCTGGTCGCCGGCAGCGGTCAGGAACACGCAGTCAGGGTGCATAAAAGACATCAGCGCGTCGATGTCGTGGCGGTTCCAGGCGGCGCTAAAGGCTTCTAAGGTGGCAACAGTGATCGCAGCGGTCATGGGGAGTACTCCAAAAGCAGATGGTATGAGCATAGGCAGGCCAGCCGGAGCCTGAAAGAGCCAGTTCCCACCATTCGCCTGCGCCAGCCCCTGCGCGCGCCACGGGGCCAGTGCCTATACTGGCACCATGCCTCCCCACCCCCGCACCAAGGGCGCGCAGTGGGAAACCCTGTTCGCCCTGCCTGACAAACCCGCATTGCCCTTGCAGCAGCGCCTGCGTCTGTCGGTGGTGCAGGCGATTTTGGACCGTCGCCTGCCCGCTGGCGCGCCGCTGCCGTCGTCGCGCGAGCTGGCCGTGCTGCTGGGCCTGAGCCGCAATACCGTGACAGCCGCCTACACCCAGCTGATGGACGACGGTTTTCTGGAATCGCGCCCGCGCAGCGGCGTGTTTGTGGTGCAGTCGCCCAGCGGTTTGGACATGCCGCAGAACGCGGCGGAGCGTGCGGACCCGGCCGGTACCGCCCAGCGCCCCGGCCCCGAGCGCGCCCAGCCCGATTGGAACGCCCGGGTTTTGCGTTCGCTGGTCGAGCAGCGCACCCTGGCTAAGCCAGACCAGTGGCGCCAATACCGTTACCCGTTCGTCTACGGTACCTACGACCCGCTGTTGTTTCCGTCCGAGGCGTTTCGGGAATGCTGCGTGCACAGCCTGGCGCGCTCGCACCTGCCGCAGTGGACGCCGGACTTTGAACTCAGCGACGTGCCCGAGGTGATCGAGCAAATCCGCCTGCGCCTGCTGCCTAAGCGCGGCGTGTTCGCGTTGCCCGAAGAAATATTGATTACCGTGGGCGCGCAGCACGCGTATTACCTGCTGGCCGAGGCTTTGTTTGATGCGCAGCAGCGCGTGGGCTTGGAGGAACCCGGCCACCCGCACGCGCGCAACAGCTTTGCTTTGCGGGCACCGCAGTTTGTGCCGCTGCCGGTGGATGCGCAGGGCTTGATCGTGGACGACCTGCCGCGCTTGGATTACTGTTTTGTCACCCCCTCGCACCAAAGCCCCACCACCCACACCCTGAGCATGGAGCGGCGCACAGCTTTGCTGGCGCTGGCCGAGCGCAAAAACTTTGTGGTGATTGAAGACGATTACGAAGCCGAAAACCTGTACCAGGGCCAGCCCATGCCCGCGCTCAAAAGTCTGGACAAAGTGGGGCGGGTGATTTACGTGGGCTCGGTGTCTAAAAGCCTGTCGCCCTCGCTGCGCCTGGGCTATATCGTCGCCCCGCGCGCGCTGATCGCTGAGCTACGCGAACTGCGCCACGCCATGCTGCGCCACCCCAGCGCCTTTTTGCAGCACGCCTTCGCCCTATTTTTGTCACTGGGCCACCACGAGACCCATGCCCGCCGTGTCAACGCCGCTATGCAAGAGCGCATGCAACTGGCCGCCGCTGCACTGGCCACGCATCTGCCGGATTTTTTGTACACCTTACCCTCGGGCGGCGCGTCGTTGTGGGTCCAGGCCCCGGCTTGGGTCGACGCCGCCGAACTCGGCCTGATCGCCCGCAGCCATGGCGTGCTGATTGAGGCGGGCGACGTGTTTTTTCAGAACCCGCCTTACCCATGCAATTACTTCCGCCTGCGCTTGTCGTCGATTCCGGCTGGCCTGATCACCAGCGGCATCGAAGCCCTGGGCCGCGCCGTGGAAGAGCTGGCGCGGGCGCGTGGGGCGCGCCGCCAGGTGGGTGTACGGGCAGCAGCCTGAACATTGCCCACCCAAAGGCAGGGGCATATTTCAGCGCGCTAGAGTAAGGGCACTCGTACGCGAGTTTTGTGTCCCAACCAAATACCCTGAAGAGAGCCCCATGAAATTGTTTCGTTTATTGATGACTGTCTGCCTGCTCGTCAGCAGCTTCGCTTTCGCCGGGGACAGTAGCCCGCCGACTCCCCGTGACCTCGAATTAGAAAAGGCCAAAGCCGCCATCGCGCGCAAAGACTGGCCTGCCGCGCAGGCGGTGCTGGAGGCCTACACCGTTGCCAATCCGCGCAGCGCCGACGGCTTCAATTTGCTGGGCTACAGCCTGCGCAACCAAAAGATGTATGACCCGTCACTCGCAGCCTATAAACAGGCGCTGACCTTGGACCCTAAACACAAAGGCGCGCACGAGTACATCGGCATCGCCTACATCCAGATGGGTCAGTTGGACAAGGCTAAAGAACACCTGGCTAGCCTGGACAAAATCTGCGTTTTTTCGTGCGAGGAATACCGGGACTTGAAGAAGGCGATTGCGCAGGCGCAATAGGCGGCTAGCTTGGATTGAAGCTGCCAGTCAGTAGTGGTAGCGCAGTTGGGCAATCAGCAAAGCGCCGTTTTCCACGCGGTAGACCATGCGGTACTCATCGCTAATGCGCCGTGACCAAAATCCTGCCAGTGCGTGCTTGAGGGGTTCTGGCTTGCCGATACCTTCAAATGGGGCGCGTGCTGTTTCGGCAATCAACTTGTTGATGCGATCCACCATGCGACGGTCTTGCTTTTGCCGGTAGAGGTAATCGTCCCAGGCCTCGTCGGCAAAGACGAGTTTCACGACGCCAGCTCGCGCACCATGTCCTTCCCAGCGGCCAATTGGCTGGTAGCTGAGAGCAGCCGCCGGGCATTGGCCGGGTTGCGCAAGAGGTAGGCGGTTTCCTCCAGTGCTTGAAAGTCCTCCAGGGACAGCATTACCACCGATTGCTCGCCGCTGCGGGTGATGATCAGCGCTTCGTGGTCATTGCACACGCGGTCCATGGTTGAAGCCAGGTTGGCCCGCGCGGCGGAATAGGTGATGGCGTTCATGGCTTCTCTTTGAAGTTGTACAGCTTATTGTACGTAA
>CANIRI010000050.1 GCA_947469815.1 Comamonadaceae bacterium
CAAAAGCCACCGACACACCCTGCCCGCCTGCTGCCAGGGCCTGCCGGTAAAAGGCATTGCTTTCTTCGGCGGTGGAGAAACCCGCGTACTGCCGGATGGTCCACGGGCGCACCGCATACATGGTGGCTTGCGGGCCGCGCACATAGGGCGCAAAGCCGGGCAGCGTATTGGCGTAGGGCAAGTTGGCCGTATCCGCTGCGGTGTACAGCGGCTTGACGACGATGCCGTCGGGCGTGATCCAGTTCAAGGCGGCGACATCACCGCCCGGCGCTGACTTGGCCGCCGCGCGCAGCCAGGCCGCGTGGTCGCCCTGCTCAAAGGCGGGCCAGGCGCTGGGACTGGAGGGCGATGCGGGCGGCTTGGAACTCATGGCGAATACTTTCGGATCGGGATAAAGCGTACTAACTGTAGGCACGGGGGCAGGCTCGGGGGCAGGAACGGACAGTATAACCGCCATAATTATGAATGCAAAACCTTATTTTGCCTTACACTTGCGCCCATGCCGCCCCTGACCCTCACGCCCCGCGCCCTCTACGAAGAAGTAGCCGAGCGGCTGCGCGAGCGTATTTTCAGCAGCCAGTTGTCCCCGGGCAGCTGGATTGACGAGACCCGCTTGGCCGAGGAATACGGCATCAGCCGCACCCCGCTGCGTGAAGCGCTCAAGGTGCTGGCTACCGAGGGGCTGGTCACCATGAAGATGCGCCGTGGCGCGTATGTCACCGAGGTCAATGCCAAAGACCAGGCCGACGTTTACCACCTGCTCTCGCTGCTGGAATCCGACGCCGCCGGCGTGGTCGCCAGCCGGGCCAGCGCGCGCGAGTTGCAGGACTTGCAGGACATCCACGCCGAGCTGGCCACCGCTGTGGGCGACACCAGCGCTTTTTTTACCGTGAACGAGCGCTTCCACATGCGCCTGCTGGAGATCGCCGACAACCGCTGGCGCGATCAGCTCTGCGCCGACTTGCGCAAGGTGATGAAGCTCAACCGCCACAACTCGCTGCTGAAGGCCGGCCGCATCCAGGAGTCATTGCGCGAACACCAGGCCATCATGGATGCGCTGCTGGTGCGGGACGCGCCGCTGGCCACCCAGCGTATGCGGGAGCATTTCAGCGGCGGGCTGGAAGCAGCTGCCTAAACCGCTTCATATTGAAGCCGCTTAAGGGTGCTGCGCCAATTTGGCGGCTTCAGCAGCTTGGCCACGTTCATCGCGGATCAAATACAAGCCGCTCAATATGACGATGCAACCACCCACCAGGGTATAGGCGTCGGGCGTTGTGTTCCAGATCAGGTAATCGATGGCAATCGCCCAGGCCAGAGCGCTGTACTCAAAGGGGGCTACGCTGGCAGTCTTGCCGTGTTTGAAGGCGTAGGTGATCGCCACCGTGCCGCCAAAACCGGTAATGCCCATCATCGCGATAAGCGGCCAGTGGATCGTTTGAACGGGCTGCCAATCGGGTAGCGCCAAAGCGCTGGCCCCGGCGGCCATGAAAAACGTGGTCCAGAAAACCACGCTGGCCGTGCCTTCGGTGCGGGTGATGATGCGCGCGGTCAACACCGTGCCGCTGTAGCAAAGCGACGACACCAGAATCGCCAGCGCGCCCCAGGACACCATGCTGTCGCCGCCCGGGCGCATCGCGATGAGCACGCCGCACAAGCCGATGCCAATCGCAATCCAATGCGCTCGGCGGGCCGGCTCTTTCAACAAAGGCACTGCCAGCGCGGTCACGACCAGCGGTGAGATGAAAAACAAGGTGTAGGCCTCGGCAATCGCCAGATGGCCGATGCCCAGAGAGAAGCTGCACAACATACCCACATTGAGCACCCCGCGCAACAGGTGCATGGGCCAGCGTACCTGCACCAGGGTGCGCAGCGGAACCTGCCAGGCGATGTAGGCGCACACCAGCGGAAAAGCCGCCAAGCCGCGCAAAGCGGCGACCTGCAACGGCGGGTACGAGCCTGTCAGCCCTTTCAGCGCCGCGTCCATCAAGGAAAAACAGCCGACCGCGGCCAGCATCGCCAGAATGGCGCGAAAGGAAGGGCTCAGGCCGCTCAAGCGCGCGCCGGCTCTAGTGGCTCTTGCAAGACCGCCGGGTCAAACGGCGTGCGGCTGAACACCGCGTGCACCAGCGGCGCAAAGTGGGCCAACGGGGGCGTGGGGTAATCGGGGTCAAAAGAATTCTGGTCGTAGGCGGCGCAAAAGTGCTGGCAGCTGTCAAACCAGGGGTGATCGCGGTACCGCAATCGGCCATCGCGCTCCTGCCCGATATGGTGCGCGTAGTACTGCATCTGAAAGAGCGCGTGCTTCTCGACCACCCAGGTCACTTCGGCGCGCACATAGGGGCGCAGCAGCGCGGCCGCAAAGGCGGCATGGTTGGAGGGGGCGAGTTCGTCACCCATATCGTGGACCAGGGCACCGACGACCATGTCGGCATCTGCGCCGTCTGCCTCGGCCCGTGCCGCACTTTGCAGCGCGTGGGTCAGGCGGTTCACCTGGTATCCGGGCAGGGTATCGGCGGTGCGCTCCAAAGAAGCCAAGATACGCTGGGGCAAGTCGCGCATGTAATCCGCTTCCAAGGCGTGCAGCAATGCATAGTCGGCCTGGGTGCCGTCTTGCATGGCGGTGAAAGCAACATGTTCCATGGCGGTCTCCTGCGGATGTGGGGCGATAGCGGTAGATGTGGAGGTTCAGGGATGAACTTCCTGCGCCTCGATTGTGGCTTGCCGCTTGGCGGCACGCGGATCGAGCTGCAAGACCACCAGCGAGCTGGCCTCCATGCGCACATAGTCGCTGCTATGGCCCGGGTTGCTGAAGGTACGGCCTTTGCGGGTGGCGAAAAACCAGACTGCGAGCGCCAGCAAGCCCAGCATCAAGGCAAAGTACAGCATCAGGCTCTCGGGCCCCAGCACATCCATCAACCCACCGGCCAGGGTCGGGCCGATGGTGGCGCCGATGCCGTAGAGCAACAACAGCCCGCCCGTAGTTTCCAGCACTTCGGAGGGGTCAATCAGGTCATTGGTATGCGCCACGCTCAGGCCGTAGACCGCAAACACCAGCGCGCCAAAGGCCACGCCCAGTACGAGCAAGAGGTTTTCAAACTCGCGCGCCAGATAGAAGCCCAAAAACGCGAAGGCACAGGCACCCACACACACCCAGAACAAAACCCAGCGCCGGTCGTAGCGGTCTGACAAATGGCCGATAGGCCACTGGAAAACGGCGCCACTCAAAATCGTGATGGCCATGAACGTGGCGGTGCGCCCATCACTGAAACCCACGCCGTGCCCGAAGACATTGCCCAGGCTGAAGAAGGTGCCATTGATCAGCCCCGAGCCCATGGACGCCAGCGCGCCAATAGGCGAGACCGCAAACAGACGGCGCATGCTGAGCGCCGGGGTATCGGTTTGCACCGGCTCGGCAATCGTGGTCATGGTGGTGGGCACCAGCGCAAACGAAAACAGAATCGACGCGAAAGCAAAGGGCACAAAGCCAAAGCGGTCACCCGCCAAAATGAGCCATTGGCCCAGCGCCATCGAGACACAGCTGACCGTCATGTACGCGGCAAACACCTTGCCCCGGTCTTCGCTGCCGGCCACCACATTGAGCCAGCTCTCGATCACCATGTACAAGCCCACGATACACAGCCCGGTGGTAAAACGCAGACCGCCCCAGAACCAGGGGTTGGTCCACAGCGCGTGCAACATGGGCAGCGCCGACGCCACGGAGGCCAGCACGGCAAAGGCGCGGATATAGCCGACCCGTTTGATCAGGCGCGGGCAGGCATAGGTGCCATACACAAAACCGGCGAAATAAGCCGACATCACCATGCCGGTGACCAGGCCGGAGAACTGCGCGGTACTGGCCTGCGAGCTGATGGCCACGCTCAACAGGGCGATGCCCACGACCAGCATGGCCACGCCGCTGAACAAAGAGGCCAAAGGCCAGAACAAGGGGTTCAAAAATGTGTCCGGGGAAATGGTTGGTGGCTGCGATGATGGTGCCACGCGGATGCGACACCGCCTGTGCGCCCTGCGACCTGTGCGCGGCGCGGCGCGACAGCGCAGGGCTACACTTGCCCGCGCCTGAGCACACAGACGGCGCAGGCCAGGTCACCCACCACCAAGGAGAGAGTTGTGAACCCCAACGTCATCATCACCTGCGCCCTGACCGGCGCGGGCGACACCGCTGGCAAAAGCCCGCATGTGCCCGTCACCCCCACGCAAATCGCCGCTGCCGCAGTCGAGGCGGCCAAGGCCGGAGCGACCGTGGTGCACTGCCACGTGCGCAACCCCGAGACGGGTCAATTCAGCCGCGACCCGGCCTTGTACGCCGAGGTGATGGACCGGATCCGTGACTCCGGCGTGGACATCATCGTCAACCTGACCGCCGGCATGGGCGGCGACCTGGAAATCGGACCTGGCGAAACACCAACGAAGTTCGGCCCCAACACCGACCTGATCGGCCCCATGGCGCGGCTTATTCACGTCGAGCAACTGCTGCCCGAGATCTGCACCCTGGACTGCGGCACCCTCAACTTTGGCGACGGCGACACCATTTACGTCTCCACCCCGGTGGCGCTGCGCGCCGGAGCCAAGCGCATCACCGAACTGGGTGTGAAAGCCGAGTTGGAAATTTTTGACACCGGCCATCTTTGGTTTGCCAAGCAAATGATCAAGGAAGGGTTGCTGCATGACCCCTTGTTCCAACTCTGCCTGGGCATTCCCTGGGGCGCACCGGCCGACACCACCACCATGAAAGCCATGGTCGATAACCTGCCGCCGGGCGTGGTGTGGTCGGGCTTTGGCATTGGCCGCACGCAAATGCCCATGGCCGCGCAGGCCATGCTGCTGGGCGGCAATGTGCGCGTGGGGCTGGAAGACAACCTGTGGCTGGACAAAGGCGTGCTGGCCACCAATGGCTCGCTCACCGAGCGCGTGGTGGAAATCATCACCCGCCTGGGCAGCAAGCCTATGACCCCGGCGCAGGGCCGCGAAAAAATGGGTCTCAAGAAGCGCGGTTAATCCGCTTTATCCACCGCATTAGCTAGGACAACATGAACTTCATTACCGACATCAAAACCTTCGCAGCCCTTGGCACCGGCGTGATCGGCAGCGGCTGGGTGGCGCGTGCGTTGGCCCACGGCCTGGACGTGATTGCATGGGACCCGGCCCACGGCGCCGAAGCCGCGTTGCGCGCGCGCACCGCCAAAGCCTGGGGCGCGCTGACCGCGCAAGGCCTGGCCCCCGGCGCATCGCAAGACCGCATGAAGTTTGTCGCCACCGTCGAAGAATGCGTGGCGAATGCTGACTTCATCCAGGAAAGCGCGCCCGAACGGCAAGACCTCAAACTGGCGCTGCATGCGCAAATCACCGCCGCTGCGCGCCCGAATGTGCTGATCGGATCGAGCACCTCCGGCCTGTTGCCGACCGACTTTTATGCCAATGCCCAGCACCCCGAGCGTTGCGTGGTGGGTCATCCCTTCAACCCGGTGTATTTGCTGCCGCTGGTGGAAGTGGTGGGCGGTGTGAACACTGCGCCCGAGGCGGTGCAAGCGGCCATGCAGGTCTACCGGTCTTTGGGCATGCGCCCGCTGCATGTGCGCAAAGAAGTGCCCGGCTTCATCGCCGACCGGCTGCTGGAGGCCATGTGGCGCGAGTCGCTGCACCTGGTCAATGACGGCGTGGCCACCACCGGCGAAATTGATGACGCGATCCGCTTTGGTGCGGGCATGCGCTGGTCTTTCATGGGCAGCTTTTTGATCTACACGCTGGCCGGTGGTGACGCCGGGATGCGCCACTTCATGGCCCAGTTCGGCCCTGCGCTGAAATTACCCTGGACCAAGCTGGAAGCACCGGAACTCACCGATTCCCTGCTCGACGCAGTGGCCGAAGGCAGCGAAGAACAACTGGCCGGGCGCAGCATCGCCGACTGGGAGCGCTACCGCGACGACTGCCTGATGGCAGTGCAAGCGGCTATCAAAGCAACCAAGCTCAAACACGGAATCGCGCCCGATGCCTGACGCACAAGCAGGCAGCACGCCGCTGCCGCTGGTCTGCTTTGAGGGCGTGGTCCTGCCCGAATGGGTGGACTACAACGGCCATTTGCGCGATGCGTTTTATTCCCTGCTGTTCAGCTACGGCGTGGACGGTTTGATGGACCGCATCGGCTTGGATGCCGCCGGGCGTGACGCCCTGTCGCATTCGCTGTTCACACTGGAAGCGCATATCCATTACCTGCGCGAGGTCAAGCTGGGCGCGGCACTGGAGGTGCGCGCACAGGTGGTGGCCATCGATGCAAAACGCTTGCATGTGGCGCTGGCACTGCATGTGCCGGGCGTGGACGGCGCTGCTGCGCTGGGCGAGCAAATGCTGCTGAACATGGACATGCATGGGCCGCGCAGCGCGCCCTTTGCGCCGGAGGTGCTGTTGCGCTTGCAGCCGCTGGCGGCGCTGCACGCCACGCTGCCGCGTCCACAACGACTGGGCAGCGTGATCGGCATGCCGGTCAAAAAATAGCGTCTGCTCGCCATGCGCACCGCCCTGCCCGCCACCATGCACGCCGCTGTGCTGACCGGCTTTGGCGGGCCGGACAAACTGGTCTACCGCGACGACGTGCCGCTGCCGGTCGCGCAAGCGGGCGAAGTACTGATCCGCGTCGGTGCCTCGGCGGTCAACAACACCGACATCAACACCCGGGTCGGCTGGTATTCCAAAACCGTGGACAGCGCCACCGGAGTGAATAGCGTGGGCTTTGACACCAGCGCCGACGCCACACCCGGCTGGGGCGGCACGGCCATGCAATTCCCACGCATCCAGGGGGCGGACTGCTGCGGCACTATCGTGGCGCTTGGTGCTGGCGTGGATGCGCAGCGCGTGGGGCAGCGCGTGCTGGTGCGACCGGTGTTGCGCATGTACGCGGGCTACGCGCCCTTCGCCTGCTGGTACCTCGGCTCGGAATGCGACGGCGCGTTTGCGCAGTACACCAAAGTGCCGGCCGACGCCGCGATGCCCATCAACAGCCAACTGCGCGATGCCGAATTAGCCACCTTCCCGTGCGCCTATTCCACAGCCGAGAACCTGCTCACGCGCAGCGGCGTGCGCGCCGGGGACCGGGTGCTGGTGACAGGCGCGTCCGGCGGTGTCGGCAGCGCGGCTGTGCAACTGGCGCTGCTGCGCGGCGCGCAGGTGGTGGTGCAGGCCGCAACAGCAAAACACGCGGCCTTGCTGGAACTCGGTGCCGAAGCGGCCGTAGACAGGGGCGAGGATGCGCTGCGCAGCCTAGGCAACAACGCAGTCAGCGTGGTGATTGATTTGGTAGGCGGCGCGCAATGGCCGCTGCTGCTGGATGCGCTGCGCACCGGCGGGCGCTACGCCAGCGCCGGCGCGATTGCCGGACCGGTGGTACCGCTGGACTTGCGCACGCTTTACCTCAAAGACCTGTCGCTGTTCGGCTGCACGTTCCAAGACGACATCATTTTTGAGAACCTGGTGGGCTACATCGAGCGCGGCGAACTGCGCCCGCTGCTGGCGAAGACCTACGCACTGTCCCACATCGCGCAGGCCCAGGCAGATTTTTCGGCCAAGCAGTTTCTTGGCAAACTGGCGCTGGTGCCGCCCCAGTAACCCCCCGGCAACCCTATTCCCAAAATGTCCACAACCCACGATCAAGCCCGGCACGGCGTGCGCACACCACTGGAAAATACGCCCGCATGCGCCTGGGATGCGTCGGCCCCCATCGATGCGCCGCTGTGCCTGCACCGCCCCCATGTGTTGTGGGACTGGGTGGACTACAACGGCCATATGAGCGAGTCCTGCTACCTGCTGGTGTTTGGCGACAACTCGGATGCCTTCTTCCGCTATATCGGCATCGACGAGTCTTACCGCGACCAGGGCGGCCATTCGCTGTACACCGCGCAAACCCATATCCACTATGTCAAAGAAGTCGCGCAGGGCGAGCCGTTGCGCCTGACTTTGCAACTGCTGGACCTGGACCCACGACGCATCCACATGATTCACAGCATGTACCACGCGGACAACGGCGACTTGCTGTGCACCGGCGAACAAATGCTGGTGCATGTGGATATGGCCAAGGGCCGCGCAGCCGCGATGCCCGACTTTTTGTACGCACGCCTGCAAGCCATATTGCAAGCGCATTCCACGCTCCCGGTTCCGCCCCAAGTCGGCCGCCCCATGGGCATCCGCCGCGCATCGTGATTTTTTGATAGGCAAACCATGCACTTCCAACTGAGCAGCGAACAGACCATGATCGTCGACACGGTCCGCACCTTTGTCGAAAAAGAGCTGTACCCGTATGAAGACGAAGTAGAGCGCACCGACGCCATTGCGCCCGAGCTCGCCAAGTCCATCCAAGCCAAGGCGATCGAAGTCGGGCTCTACGCGGCCAATATGCCTTCTGAGCTCGGCGGCGGCGGGCTGGACAACTTCACCCTGGCTTTGATGGAGCGCGAACTCGGCCGCGCCTCTTACGGGCTGCAAATGCTGATTGCCCGCCCCAGCAACATCCTGCGGGCCTGCGAAGGCGCGCAGATTGACGAATACCTCATGCCCACCATCCGCGGCGAGCGCCACGACTGCCTGGCCATGACCGAGCCCAACGCGGGCTCGGACGTGCGCGGCATGCAAACCCGGGCCACACGAGACAACAGCGACGGCTCGGGCGAGAACGCCGACTACCTGATCAACGGCACCAAGCACTTCATCAGCCACGCCGATATGAGCGACTTTGTGGTGCTGTTCGCCGCCACTGGCGTGGAAGAAACCAGCCACGGGCCGAAGAAAAAAATCACCGGATTTCTGGTGGATCTGGACTCGCCGGGCCTGACCGTGCGCCGGGGCCCGGCCTGCGTGTCGCACCGGGGCTACCACCAGTGCGAGCTGTTTTTCACCGACTGCCGGGTGCCCGCCTACAAGCGCCTGGGCGAGGAAGGCAAAGGTTTTGATTTGATGGGCCAGTGGCTGGGCGCGACCCGCCTGACCGTGGCTGCCACCAGCGTGGGGCGCGGCCAGCGGGTGATGGAGATGGCCACCCAGTGGGCCGCCACGCGCAAGCAATTCGGGCAGTCCATCGGCAAGTTCCAAGGCACGGGCTTTAAGCTCGCCGACATGGCCACCGAGCTGGCCGCTGCCGAATTGTTGACGCTGCAAGCCGCCTGGAAATGCGACCAGGGCACCATGAGCGATTCCGACGCCGCCATGGCCAAGCTTTTCGCCTCTGAAGCGCTGGCGCGGGTAACCGACAACGCATTGCAAATTTTTGGCGGCATGGGCCTCATGGACCAGCTACCGATTGAGCGTTTCTGGCGCGACGCGCGGGTCGAGCGCATCTGGGACGGCACCAGCGAAATCCAGCGCCACATCATCTCGCGCGCCATGCTGCGCGTGCACGGCGGATGAGCGCACCAGCAGACGCGGCAGCAGCCACCCAGCGCTTGCGCCGCCTGTTTTCACCGCGGCATATGGCGGTCTTCGGCGGGGCGTCAGCGGCTGAGGTCATACGCCAATGCCGCGCACTCGGCTTTGCCGGGCAAATCTGGCCGGTCCACCCCACGCGCACCGAAGTCGAAGGCCTGCCCTGTTTTCCTGATGTGGCGGCACTGCCCGAAGCGCCCGACGCCAGCTTTGTCGCCGTGCCCGCAGCCGCTACCGTGGGCGTGGTGCGGGCGCTGGCTGCGCGCGGCGCAGGGGGAGCCATCTGTTACGCCTCCGGTTTCGCTGAAGTGGGCGGTGAAGGCGTGGCGCTGCAACACGAACTGGTGGCGGCGGCCGGAAACATGGCGCTGGTGGGGCCCAACTGCTACGGTATGCTGAATTACCTGGACGGCGTGGCGTTGTGGCCGGACCAACATGGCGGGCAGCGGGTGGAGCGCGGCGTGGCCATCGTCACGCAAAGCGGCAACATCGGCCTGAATCTGACCATGCAACGGCGCGGCCTGCCGCTGGCCTATTTGATTACCGTGGGCAACAAGGCCGGTGACAGCATGGAGGCCATCGTGCAGGCGCTGCTCGCAGACCCGCGCGTCAGCGCCATCGGCTTGCACATCGAAGGACTCGACAACGTGGCCGCCTTCAGCGCCGTGGCCCTGCAAGCCTTGGCGCAGGGCGTGCCGCTGGTGGCGCTCAAGGCCGGCTCGTCGGCACTGGGCGCGCAAACCGCCATGAGCCACACCAGCTCGCTGGCCGGACCCGACGCTTTGTACGACGCGCTGTTTGCGCGCTGCGGCGTGGCGCGGGTTCGCGAACCCGCCGAGATGCTGGAGACCCTGAAGTTTCTGCACGTCCACGGCGCGCTGCCCGGACGGCGCATCATCAGCGCAAGCTGCTCCGGCGGCGAGGCGTCGCTGATGGCAGACCTGGCGCAGGTACGCGGTTTGGAGATGCCGGCCCTGCCGGACGCCGCCTACCAGCGCATGCACGCGGTGCTGGGCGACAAGGTGACGGTCGCCAATCCGCTGGACTACCACACCTACATCTGGGGTGACCGCGCCGCCTTAGGCGAATGCTTTGCTGGCTTGATGGACTGCCGTTTTGACGCGCACATTCTGGTACTGGACTACCCGCGCCTGGACCGCTGCAGCGCCGACAGCTGGGGCGCGGCGGTGGACGCTTTTGCCGACGCGGCGGCGCAG